>JAQBWB010000072.1 GCA_027623355.1 Nanobdellota archaeon
AATCTCAGGAATTTCGAAGATGGTTGCTTTAGCAGCCTACGAACGCTAGTGACTATGCTATACACATACCAATAACCAAACACTTTAAATACTCAATTACCCCTAAAAAGGTATGTCTCAGCCAAAAGAGATGCTATTAGATTTCTGGAGTAAGAACTATAATTTCAATGAACGCGAATTAAAAGCATTCAAAGCAGTCGATAGAAACCTTTTCATACCAGAAAATATCAAAACCCATGCCTACGAAGATCGCCCGCTACCCATTCTACGGGGAAAAACCATCTCCCAGCCCACAACCGTGATGATCATGACCTCCGCCCTAGAGTTAGAACCAGGAGAAAAAGTCTTTGAGGTAGGTACCGGTTCAGGCTATCAAGCAGCAATCATAGCAAAGATTGTTGGAGATAAAGGTAGCGTAATCTCCACCGAAGTCATCCCAGAACTAGTCCATTTCTCAAAAGCGAATTTCAAAAAAGCAGAAATAAAAAACATCGAAGTCCACGAAGAGGATGGATCTCACGGCCTAAGCAACCATGCACCCTATGACAAAATAATCATAACAGCAGCCTGCAGAGAATTCCCAAAAGAACTCTTAGACCAGCTAAAACCCAATGGCATAATCGTAGGCCCCGTAGGATCCGCAACAGAACAGGAGATGGTGAGAGGAATAAAAAGAACAGATGGCAGCCTTGCATTAGAATTCCTAGGCCAGTTCGTATTCACACCAATGTACGGTAAATATGGCTTTGAGATCTAATTTCTAAGAAAACATCTCTTTGTATACAGATATCTACTTTCGAAACCTATATCCGAAAACTCCCCCCTCCTTTTGGAGTTTCAATTTTGCAGCGCTCTTTCTTGGAGGGTGCAATATGCAGTGTGGCTACTGCTACAATCGAGATCTTGTAGTAAATTCAAAAAAATCCCTTCCCACAGTGAAGCAGACATCTTGAAGTTCTTGAAAAAAAGAAAACACCTCCTAGAGGGTGTCTGCATTACTGGCGGGGAACCAACCAACCATAAACAACTTCCTAATCTACTCAAGAAAATAAAAAATCTAGGATATAATATCAAACTAGATACCAATGGAACCAATCCCGACATAGTATGTTCGCTCATTAAAGAAGAACTCGTAGATTATATTGCCATGGATGTCAAAGCATCAGAGGAAAATTACTCAAAAGTCGCTTGGGTTAAAAGCCCCGCTCTTCAGAGCGACTTTTGAGTCTAAAATTCCGAATGGTAAAGCCCCGCCCTTTAGGGCGGGGATAATTCGGAATTTTTTTACAACAAGGTAACTAGGACGCAAACTAATGTAGAAAAAATAAAGCAAACAATAGAGATACTCAAACAAAGCTCGCTAGACTACGAATTCAGAACAACCGCGATCCCCTTACTAACAACTGCTAAAGAGATGGGTAAAATTGCATCCTGGCTAAAAGGAGCGAAACGTTTGTATGTACAGGAATTCAAGCCTACTGCTGCTATCCAGGATAAGAATATCCTCTACAAAAAACCAATCTCTGCAGAGGAACTCGAAGGATACAAAACTATTGCAAAAAAATCAATACCTCGTGTGAATGTAAGATGGACGTAAACTAGCCCACAATAATCTTTATAAAACCAATACTATCTCTACTTCTCATGGAAGAAAAGAAATCTAGCTTCACCGTTAAAGCAGGACTTGCAGAAATGCTCAAGGGCGGAGTCATCATGGATGTCGTTACGCCAGCGCAAGCCAAATTAGCTGAGCAAGCAGGAGCAGTAGCCGTCATGGCATTAGAACGTGTACCGAGCGACATCAGAAAGGATGGTGGCGTAGCAAGAATGTCCGATCCTCGCATGATTAAAGACATCCAAAAGTCAGTTTCCATTCCAGTTATGGCAAAGTGCAGAATTGGACATTTCGCAGAAGCTCAAATTCTTGAAGCATTAGAAATTGACTACATCGACGAGTCCGAAGTATTAACACCTGCTGATAATAAATTCCATGTAAAAAAATCCAACTTCAAGGTACCTTTCGTCTGTGGTGCAACCGGATTAGGTGAAGCCCTGAGAAGGATCCACGAAGGCGCAGCCATGATTAGAACAAAAGGTGAAGCAGGAACAGGCAATGTAGTTGAAGCCGTAAAACATATTCGAAAAATCACAGCCGAAATCCACCATCTCAAAAAACTAAACTCAGAACAACTTGAAATTAAAGCAAAACACTATCATGTACCAGCAAAACTGCTCTACGTCGTAAAAAAAATACAACGTCTACCTGTAGTAAACTTCGCAGCAGGCGGAATAGCAACACCAGCCGATGCATCCTTAATGATGCAGCTAGGCTGCGATGGAGTCTTTGTAGGTTCAGGCATCTTCAAAGCAAAAAACCCGAAACAAGTAGCAGAAGCGATAGTTCTAGCAACAACCCATTACGATAATCCAAAAAAACTAGCACAATACTCAGAAAATCTAGGAGCTCCGATGAAAGGCATCGAAATCAGCAAACTAGATACCAAACTCCAAGACCGAGGTTGGTAACATGAGAGTAGGCATTCTAGCCCTCCAAGGCAACGTTCGCGAACATGCAACCATGCTAAGACAACTCAAAGCAACTCCCGTTGAAGTAAAAACAGAAGAAGATCTAGATAGCATAGAATCCCTCATCATACCAGGAGGAGAATCAACAACCATCACCAAACTACTCTTCGAGCAAAACCTTGATAAGAAAATTCTAGCATTACATCACGATGGAATGCCAATCCTAGGAACCTGCGCCGGAGCAATCATCCTAGCAAAAAGCGTACAACCCAATACGCTCAAAACCCTCAACTTAATGGACATACACATAACAAGAAACGACTACGGCCGCCAGATACAAAGCTTTGAAGCATCAATCCAAGCCGAAAACACCATCGGAAAAAAGCCCCTAAATGCAATCTTCATAAGAGCCCCAGTAATAAAGAAAGCCAATTGCACAATACTTGCACAATACAACAACAACCCCGTCCTAGTCCAAGAAGGAAATCTTCTAGCAACCACCTTCCACCCCGAGCTAGCTAATGATAACAGAATTCACAAATACTTTCTTAGTCTGATTTGAACGGATTCCAAACCATCACAACAAATCAATATTAAAGAAAATTCTAATAACATACCCAATTCCAAACGTAATCAAAGCAACTCCTAAACTAAGTCCAGTCATCTCAAAGAACTTATGAGCAAACGATACCTCCTGCACAGCTGAAATGTAGAACGTAAAGAGAAGAATCACAATCAAAGCGTTACTAATAGTCCACAACAAAGCAAAAAAAGGATTCGATAAAACAAAGTAAGGAAACACCAAAAAAAATACAGTAACAATATACGCAATTCCCGTATACACTGCAGCCGTCAAAGGAGGTTTCTTCGATCCTTCCGCTTTAACCGATAAATATTCAGAAGCGGACATCGAAAAAGCAGCAGCAATTCCAGTTATCAACCCAGCAATCGCAACAAGCGTAGTTTTCTGAAAAGCAAGTGTCAACCCAGCTAATGCACCCGTCAACTCAACCAAAGCATCATTTAATCCCAAAACAATAGAACCCGTGTACTGAGTACTTTTATCAGATAATAACCGAATCAACCGACTTTCGTGCCCATCCTCATTCTCCTCAATCTTGCGAGCACCAGGGACAGCATCATAAATCTGTATATACTCATGGTGGCTCAAATCTTCACGCCCCTCCATTAATTTGATACCAAAAATCAAACCAAAGCAGCGAATCAATAAAGTGTACCAAAAAACCTTCAAACCACTTGCCTCAACATCCTGTTTGCTATACTTTTTCCAGAAATCGTGATGTAGCATCTCATCCTTCGCCAAGTGCAAAAGTAATTCCTTATTCTTAACATTAGACGTACGCGAAGCAAGCTTAGTATATACCTGATATTCACTCAACTCATTCCGCTGAGCTTTCAGAATTAATTTCATGACTCCTGCACTGACCATAACTTTATCAGAACTCAAACATTTATAAGTATTTGCTATACGATACCTTTTTATAGGACAAAGAGTTAACAATCATTAAGATGGAAACACAACTAGAACAAAAGATAAACAAAGACATGGTTATAGGAGATATTGTACAAAAATATCCCGAAGTTGCCGAACAATTAGGTAAAGAAGGCATCCACTGTGTAGGATGCGGTGCAGCTACTCATGAAACCATCGAGCAGGGCCTTATGGGTCACGGAGCAACTCCCGAATTAATTGAGCAGGTAGTTATCAGACTAAACGAAGCCGTTAAAGATTCAAAACCAAGAGAAGAATTCAAATCAACCTCAACCGAAGATACCGTTAACATCACTCAAGGCGCAGCCGACAAAGTAAAAGAATTAATCGAAAAGCAAGAAGAAGACTACATCGGTCTACGTATTAGTGTTATGGCTGGCGGATGTTCTGGATTACAGTACGGATTTGAATTCGCACAAGAAAAGAGCGACGACGACCGAGTATTCGACATCAAAGGAACAAAATTCTTTATCGATCCAGAATCATTTGAAATGATTAAAGGTTCAAAAATCGAGTATGTAGATGCCCTTCAAGGAGCAGGCTTCAAAATTTCTAATCCTAACGCAACACAAAGCTGTGGATGCGGAAAATCATTTAATTAGAATTCTTTTAAATGGAGCATCATCGAAAGTACTTAATTAAAATCCTATTGTGTTCCAAAGTACGAGAACTAAATCTATGAATAAGAACATTCCAATCAAGAAATACATGGGGTGACCCTCTCGTTCTTTCGGAAAGCTCTCCCGTACAACCATGTACAACAAAGCTCCACCAACAATACCGAGCAAAGAAATATTCAACAACTCACTCGTCTCAAAAGCAGTCCCTAACAAAGCACCAATAAATGGAGCACTAGAAAAAAAAGCCTTACTAAAGTAATGTTTCGTCATCTTTTTAGGCAAACTATCAATAGCGATATGAAATGTCAAAGGCACAAATAATAAAATTCCCTGCAACATATCTTGCGAGACTAATTTCACCAATACGAATCCAACAACAAGCGAATAGAAAAAAGAAGTAATCAAATGCACCTGTGCATGCAGCTCGCTAAACGCTCTCTTGCCATGCTTCTGTCGAATAAATTTCTCGATCAGGTGGTAAATGGCAAATCCAAAGAGCAAGGGAAAGAACAATAACGGATTAATCGAGCTAGCACCAATATAAATCTCCGGCAACAAGATCAAGAACAAATACGAGACCGAAACACCGGCAGCAAACGAAATAAAGCGCATCTTCTTATCATCAGGTATTCTAAACATCTCCTCAGTAAGAAAATCAACTATTCCCAATGCCAATGCCAGTACATATCCAAGGACCATATGCATATTATATGGAGGGAACTTTAAAAAGCTTATCCTTCCAGGTATGTGCATAGCATCCTAAGGTCGAAATTCTTTCACCTTTCACAAGCAGGTGCGTTGCGAGGGGTC
>JAQBWB010000073.1 GCA_027623355.1 Nanobdellota archaeon
TGCCAGAAATCTGCGATTTCTAAGTATGTCAGTCTTCATTCCCGACTGTTTAAGGCGAGAAGCTGGCAAAGATTCTTCAGAAGAGTGAATAATTACCCAGTATAGCAATCTTTTTAAAGATTCCACAATTAATGAAAACTAATCAAAAATGGCAAAGACGGGAAAGAAATCAAGATTAACGGCATACGAGCGGCTAGATCTACTATTAGATAAAGATTCTTTCACCGAGCTTGACGAACAGGTTGTACTAAAATCTCACCAATTCGGTCTCCAAGAAAAAAAACAACCTAAAGATGGTGTGGTAACTGGTTTTGGCACCATCCACGAAAGAAAAGTGTGCATCTACGCACAAGACTTCTCCTTCATGGGAGGTTCCATGGGCGAAATGCACAACCAAAAGATAGCAAAAGTAATGGAGTACGCACTCATGACAGGAGTGCCGATGATCGGTCTACTAGACTCGGGCGGAGCACGTATCCAAGAAGGAATTCAGGGACTAGATGGCGGCGGAAAGATCTTCAAATTAAACACTCTAGCATCAGGAGTCATCCCTCAAATTTCTGCAATTCTAGGACCCTGCGCAGGTATCGCAGTATATTCTCCAGCACTAACCGATTTCACCTTCATGGTAGAGGGAGTAAGCAATATGTTTATCACGGGACCCAATATTGTAAAAACCGTAACCGGAGAGGACATCAGCCTTGAAGATCTAGGGGGGGCACAAGTACACACAAAAAAATCAGGGGTAGCGCACTTTTCAGCATCTTCGGAAAAAGAATGCATAGCCAGAATAAAGAAACTGCTTTCCTACCTCCCCTCAAACAATCTTGAAAACCCTCCCTTCATAGACTATGAAGATTCTAATAAGAGAAAAACAAAACTCAAAAGTATCATCCCTAGCGATCCAAAAAAGAGCTACGATGTCAAAGAAGTTATCGGAGAGGTTCTAGACAAAGATTCTTTTTGTGAAGTAATGGAAGACTTCGCTCAAAATGCAGTAACGGGTTTCGCCCGACTAGATAATCGTGTAGTAGGCATCATAGCAAATCAACCCATGATTCTAGCAGGATGCCTAGACATCAACAGCTCAGACAAAATAGCAAGATTCGTTCGATGTTGTGACGCATTCAACATCCCACTCATAAATCTCGTAGACGTTACCGGTTATCTACCGGGCACAGACCAAGAGCACCAAGGAATTATAAGGCATGGGGCGAAAATGCTCTATGCGTATGCAGAAGCCACCGTTCCAAAAATATCGTTAGTCATGCGAAAAGCATATGGTGGAGCCTATATTGCACTAGCATCTAAAGAAATGGCCTATGATTATGTATTAGCCTGGCCCTCAGCCGAAATCGCAGTGATGGGGGCAGAACAAGCAGTAAATCTTATTTATAGAAAAGAGATAGCAGCAGACAAAACAAACAAAAAAAGAAATCTCTATATCAAGCAATACAAAGAACAATTTCTAAACCCGGATGAAGCGGCGAGAGAAGGTAAAATAGACAAAATTATCGATCCAGAGGATACGCGAATCCATCTGATTAAAGCAATCGACCTTCTTGAAGGCAAACGAGTCAAGGGAACCGGACTCAAAGCATCCACTGCAAAAAAACACGGCAACATCCCGCTTTAAAATGCGTGAGCTAAAGATTCAAATTGATGGCAAAGAACACCTCGTCAAGGTAGAAGAGATTCGCCAGGGCAAAGTTCGCGTTCATCTTCAAGGAGAAGTTTTTGAAGTAAATACTCGAAGTCAAAGAAGAAAAGAGATAGAAGACGCAATCTCTGAAAAAAAAGATTCTGCTGGAGGTTCAAGTGTCAATGCACCTCTCCCTGGCACCGTATTCTCCATAAATGTAAAGCAGGGACAATCCGTTACAAAAGGACAAAAACTACTAAGTCTCATGGCCATGAAGATGGAAAACGAGATTACCTCACCGAAAGCAGGAAAAGTAAAATCTATAGAAGTAAAACAACATCAAACCGTCGACAAAGGAGAACTCTTAATCACATTACAATAATCAGGAAGCCTGAACTTCATTCCACCTGTATTCTCGTAACTTAATCCCCTTCTTTCGCAACGATGTACTAATGTGCTGGTTGAGCAACAACAAACGTTGTGTCTCAAGCAACTCCTGCAATTCCAGTAGTTCATCTATTTCATCTATTTCAATCATCGTTTCCGCTCACCTGAAGCTCTACCAAATAAAATACCGGTTAATACATTCAACGCCCAAGCCTGAAATACATTAATCTGGAGCGAAGCAAAATTAAGGAAAAAATAGTTCCATAACCACATCACTGGAAACGCCAATATCAAACCCACAATAGCAGAAAGAATAATGATGATAAACATAGTATATCCCAAATCAACCAATCGTTTTAACATCGGCATTGAGTCGAGAAATGTCATTTTCTAAATAAAGTTCAACACTGCAGATATATAAACCTTCTTATTGACAAATAAGTGCATAGCTTCATCAAGTCGAAATTCTTAACAGACCTAATGGTGAGCTCGTCGTTGGGGGGTGCCCCATTCGGGGAAACAGAGCCTTCAGAACCAAGAGATTGAATTTCGAAGGAGCTATGCACGCATTAAGAATTAACGACTAACTAGAGTTCCATCCTGCATCACTCGAGCACCAGATGCAGTCTCTAAAATCAAATACCCCTGTGGAGTTATGCCAGATGCCTTGCCACTATGTCTCTCGCCAGCATCCTCGACCGTAATCTCATTTCCAATAGTGACACAATGAGTTGTATACTCCTCAATTAAGTTCTCCACATGAACATCCAACAGCCTCTTTTCAAAAGCAGAACATAATGCCTCAACAACTGCACCATTATCAACACTCCCAAGAGTTGCAGCCTGCAAAGAATCACTAGGAACGTTATTCGTGTTGATGCCAACCCCAATCACATACAAAACCCCCTCTCCCTGCACCGATTCAATCAATATTCCGGCAACTTTCCGACCGTCAATCAGAACATCATTCGGCCACTTAATCGCAGCATCGACACCAAAAGAAGCAACAGCCTCGCGAACTGCCAATGCACTAATAATTGCTAATAAAGAAGGAGTACAAGGCAACACACCCCATGTTAGCGAGACATACACGCCACCCAAACCACTTTCCCAGGACCGTTCAAATCTTCCTCTTCCAGAAACCTGCTCATTCGCAACAACACACAATCCAGCACGACCTAATCGTTTCGCTTCATCATTCGTAGAATCTAAAGAATCATACACAATACGCCTAAACATCATCTCCCATCTGCTCGCGTCTTGAGGCATTCTCCCAAACCCGAGTAGGCCTCAACGGCTTTTCCTCAAGGTACGCACTTACAGCAGTACTCACAATAATCAATTTCTTCTCCTTACTCAAGGGATTAGTACCAGAACGAGGAGCGCGAAGCCGTTTAAGAATACTATATTTATCCAAAAAGTGAGTCGTAACCTCTCCCTTTGCAAAGGAAAGATTCGATAACACGGCTAAATGCAAGGGAATAGTAGTTTCAACACCCTCAATAATATATTCAGACAATGCCCTCTTCATCCTAGACAACGCCTCCTCTCGCGTTGAGCCTTTACACATCAATTTAGCAATTAACGAATCATAATGCGGACTTACAACGTGGCCAGTGTGACAACTCGAACATACCCGAATTCCCGGTCCGCCGGGAGGAAGATAATTAGAGATAGTTCCGGTTTGAGGCGCAAAATGATCATAGGGAGATTCAGCATTAATCCTACATTCGATAGCCCAACCATCGAAAACAATATCTTCCTGCTTATATGCCATTTTAGCCCCAGCGGCAATCTTAATCTGCTCTTTAATCAAATCAATACCTGTAATCATTTCCGTGATACCGTGCTCAACCTGGATTCGAGTATTCATCTCCATAAAATAAAAAGCGCCGTCGCGATCAATGAGAAATTCTACCGTACCAGCTCCCTCATACTTCACAGACTTACAGATTAAAACTGCGGCACGACCTACCTTTTCACGTAATACCTCATCAACAGCAGGACTAGGAGTCTCCTCAATCAATTTCTGGTGTTTGCGCTGAATACTACAATCTCGTTCTCCTAAATGAATTACATGGCCGGAGCGATCCGCGATAATCTGTACCTCAATATGCTTAGGATCTTCAACATATTTCTCAATGTATAATTCATTATTCCCAAACGAAGCTTCAGCCTCTGCTCGAGCACTTGCAAAGGCAGCTACAAAATCATTCTCTTTTCGAACAACCCGCATACCCTTACCGCCACCACCAGAAACCGCCTTAACAATGACAGGATATCCAATCGACTTAGAAGCTGCAATCCCAACCGAGACCTCAGTAACAGCAGCACTTCCAGCAACAACCGGAATACCGAGTTTGATACATTGTTTCCTCGCCTCATCCTTATTACCCATTAATGCAATCGATTTTGAGGAGGGACCAATAAATTTTATTTTATTTTTCTCACACAATCGTGCAAAAGCTACACTTTCCGATAAAAACCCATAACCAGGATGAATAGCATCAACCTTAACTCGTTTCGCGAGCGCCACAATCTTTTCATAACGCAAGTAATCATCCGCATTATTGCCAATAAGATATGCCTTGTCCGCAAACTTAACTGCAAGGTGCTCTGCATCAGGCTTAGTATAGATAACAACCGTTTCAATATCCAATTCGCGACATGCACGAATAACTCGTAGTGCAATCTCTCCCCTATTTGCAATCAAAACTCGCTTGAACAATTTTTTACGAGGAATCTTAGTATAATCTTTAGGATCAATAAAATATCCCAATCTATTAGTAATCATATTGAGAAACGACTTCTTGGAGGTATCTCGAATGACCTTCTTTACCTTATCGGCATCCGTATGAGGCAATTGGCCAGCAACCTGTTCAGCAATAAGGTTACTAAATCTGTTCAAATCAGGATTATGGAGCAAATCTCTATCTTTCTCAAGTACAATGAGCTGCGATTTCACAACCTGTTCAATCTCCTCATACAGTGCCGGAACACTATCCTTAGTCTTCTGTGCCACATCCTTAGCGAGATCATATCCTTTCTCAACAGGCTTCAGCATAGTATTGACAAACTTGGCTATACGTCCTTTCATACCCATAACTCCAGATACTCATTCCACCTTTAAAAACCTTAGTATGCTCAAGTTAAATCAAAATGCCGACGCCCATCGAGGCAGATGAGTTTCGTGGCCTGTTGGGAGAAGCGGCGATTTGTCGCGGTCCGCGACTCGCTCTTTTCTCGCTCGCTGTAAATGGCGAAACTCATAATCCTGCAGTGCCCCGGCATAGTCATCATATCAGGACTGGAATGTACACTCATAAACCTCAAACGTAATTATTCACTAACCTGAAGCTTTGCCGGCTTCCAGTCGAGCCTCTTCGACTCGTCCATCA
>JAQBWB010000074.1 GCA_027623355.1 Nanobdellota archaeon
AACACTATCGGTTTTCTGGACCTTTTGTATCCTCCGAATCCAAAAGGTAGCGAAAACCAACAGACAACACTATCGGTTTTCTGGACCTTTTGTATCCTCCGAATCCAAAAGGTAGCGAAAACCAACAGACAACATATCGGTTTTCTGGACCTTTTGTATCCTCCGAATCAAAAGGTTTTTATATCATGAATGCTGTTATTTACTTAGCATGGTACAATATTTAGAAGGTATTCTTAAAGTGGGTAATTTAGTGCTTGCTGTAGTTGCAGGTTTTATCGCTTTAAGCTTGATGAAGGCTACTAAAAAGCGCAAGGATCTGAAACCTTGGATTTATTTGATTTGGGCTTTGGTCTTTTTTGCTGTTCAGATGGTTCTCGGCGCATTACGAGCATTCCACATCTATGAGAGTTCTTTTTTGACTCATGTTAATCCTGCAATTATTTTGATCTTTTTGATAGTTGCATTGATATTACAAATACATCAGGGTGTTAAGAAATAATGGTTGGAACGTTAGCAGCATGTCTAGCAAGGATTGCTCCTTTTTACAATTTAGCATTAGTCACCTTTGCCATTATTTTGTTCCTTAAACTCTTTAAGATTAAACATAGCAAGACGGTTTACTTGAAACCCTGGGGTTTGATGTTTATTGGTGTTGCTATTTACGTGGTTGAGCAGCTTGTTACGGTATTTGACCAGGCAGGGATTATTGTCGCTTCGAAATTGATCTTTCCCATTTTGGAGCTCTTCATTATTATCACGTTCATCTACATGCTGTTGTTACAGCGGGAGCACCTTGGGAAATGAAAGGATTTTTTGCTACTAAGGGTATGTTGAGAAATAAGCGTGCTTTAACGCCATTACTTGCTACACTCTTACTTGTTGTCTTTGCACTCGCGATCGGAACATTGACCATGAGCTGGGGAAAATCGTATGTTTCTGGGCTTGCGGATGAAGGTAGTTCTGCAGGTCAGATTATTACGATATCTGCTGGGCAGTTGAATACTCCCCTAAAGCAGCTTCAGATGGAGCATATTCAGGGTAAAATTAGCCAGCAGACATATCTTCAAAAGGAACAACAGATTACCAAATAGTATTTTTCTAAGAAGATTTATTGTCCGTTAACTTTTTCTAGAAGTGAGACAATGTTCCAGATTTGAGTTCTAATGTGTTGATCAAGATTGGGATTGTTAGCAATGTCATCTAATTCGGCAAGTGCCTTGTTTGTGGTGATTGAGATTTCTCCTCCTTGTACGAACGTTTCCTTAAGAGCATTTAATTTTATTTTTAGATTTTTTGGCATAGAGGGTTCTTCTACTATCATCTCTACGTTTTCTATAACTTCCTTTACTGATTCTTCTTGTTGCGGAGTCATCTTTTGAACTATCATTCTTTTTTCATCTCTGAGACAACTTCTTTACGTGTTTTTTCAGCTTTTTCTTTAATTTCGTTTTCTTGTTTTTCGATTGTTTTGATTCTGATTTCTAGCTTTTTTTTCTTTTCTTCAAGTTCTTTTTGTAGATCTTCTTTTTTTGTTGCAACCATGATGTTGCCTAGAATTTTGTATGCCTCTTTTGTACCGGCTAATTCTTTTAGAGCAGCTTCTGTTTCCATTTGTTGAGCTCGGAATTGTTGCTTTTGAACAAGCATGCTTTGGATACTTTGTTCTATAAGCTGCAGTTGCTGTATTTTCTTTTCAGTATCTTCTTTTTGCGCCATTTTAACGTGCTTTTATTTTCGTGATTAATGAGCGTTGTTTGAACAACATTTTGCTACCGCAATAGGGGCAGCGTACTCTTTTTCTGAGAATTTCTTGTCCTACTTTTTTGTGGCAGGAAAAACATTTGTAGTCAACCATGATATCACCTATTCTTGCTCCTCTTCACTTTTTACAACGGCTTTTTTCTTTATTGCTAGTGTATAGGCACGTCCTGTGAATTTCTTGTCACACTTTTTACAGTTCCAGATACCTACGGCTACTCGTTTTACACTTTCTTTACGGCAGTATGGGCAGATGTGCTTCTTTCTCTGCTCAGCTTCTATTTTACCGAAGCGCCCTTTTAATGTTCTTCCGTAACGTGTACCGAATTTTTTTGTTGATTTGTAGATTTCAGCCATTTTTTGTTGATTGAGATGGGGCTACCCGGACTTTCATATCCCTTCTTTTTGGTAAGGGCATTTTGAACCGGGGTCATCTGGTCCCAAACCAGAAAGGATGTTCCAAGCTACCCCATAGCCCCGAATTAGTATACTGTGGATTAGTTACTTGTTTTTAAACCTATCGGATAAGAATTCTTATTCGTACAGCTCTAAAGCTTCATCTAATGCATTGAATGAGTCTTGTGCTGTTTGAAGAGGCTTATATTCGTCAACTACTACTAGTTCTACGACAGCAGGTGTTTCTACTATTGAGGGTGCTGTAGTTTGGGGTGTTACTGATTCTTGCTCGCAGGCTACTATGAGTAGTAATGCGGTGAATGCTAGAGATATTAGTATTGCTTTTTTCATTGTATCGTTGTTGGCCAGCTTGCTTTTAATGTGGCTAGGTCTTGTTTTATTTCAGATTTTGCCCCTTTATTGATTACTTTGATTTTAATGTTCACGATGTCTTCTATTAGCGATGCTGCAGTATCAAGATCAATATCTCCTGCAGTTTTGGCATCTTCAATCATTTCTTCCATATCATATAGTACAAAGAGCATATAATTTCTAATGGGCTTGGTATTGTCTACTTTTGCTTGTTCTTTTACTGATTTTTTCTTGAACCAGGCAAGGTCTTTGAAACATTTATCTTTTGCTACGCCTTTGATTTCGTAGCAAGGTAATACTTTCACATAATAATCGATGCACCATTGATTATCTTCTATGGCTCGGCAGGGTTCTGGTACGGGAACGGTATCTGCTCCGAACTCTAGTCTACATTTTATCCTGTTTTTCATCTGGTTAAAAGATTCACAATCCGGAGCTTTTGGCTCCCCAGGTGCAATTTCTGCTCTTTTGGTGATAGAACCGCCAGAGGTTCCGCCTTTTGCAATTGCGAATGTTGAGAGTAGGAGTAGTGTGATGAAGAGAACTGTTAATTTTTTCATATTGGTTGTAGGTCTTGATTGTATTTAAAGTTTTTGATTAGGTAATGTTTATAAAGCAGGTTTAAGCTCTTAAAGATATGTCCTTAACACAACAGGAAAAGCACAAGCTGAAGAAATTCGTCAAAGATTTGAAAGGATTTCAGGGCAGGCATACAGAATTTGTTAGTGTATACATTCCAGTTGGATATGAAATTACTAAGGTTATCCAGCAATTGCAACAGGAGGCAGGTACTGCAACGAATATCAAGGATGCTACCACTCGGAGAAATGTTATTGATTCTTTGGAGAGAATGGTGCAGCATCTTCGTTTGTTTAAGAGGACTCCTCCTAACGGATTGGCTGCTTTTTCTGGAAACGTGGCCGCACAACAGGGTAAGCAGGACCTTCAGGTATTTAGTATTGAACCCCCTATTCCGTTGAATACACGTTTGTATCGATGCGAAAAAACATTTTTACTTGATTTGTTAATCGAGATGTTAGATGACAAGGAAGTATATGGATTAATTGTTCTTGATCGTCGTGATGCTGATATCGCTTATTTGAAAGGCAAGTCGATCGTTCCTTTGCTTAAGACCCACTCTGAGGTTCCTGGAAAGTATAAGACGGGAGGACAGAGTGCTCAGCGATTTGCGCGTATTCGAGAGGGTGCTGCAAAAGAGCATTACAAGAAGGTTGCCGATTATGTCAAGCAGCAGTTTTTAGAGAATAAAAATTTGAAGGGTATCATTGTGGGTGGTCCTGGACCGACAAAATATGAATTTGTAGAGGGAGAATTTATTACCAATGAATTGCAGAAAAAGATTATTGGAATTAAGGATTTATCTTATACTGGAGATTTTGGGTTGCAGGAATTAGTTGATAGGTCCGAGGATTTGCTTGCTGAGGAAGAACTGGTTGCCGAAAAGAAGGCTATGCAGCGTTTTTTTGAGTTGTTGTCTACAAAAGAAGGGATGGTTTCATATGGCGAGGAGGAAGTTATGACTCGAGTTAAACAGGGTGCTGTTGATTTGTTATTATTATCTGATGATTTAGATGATGAGAAGATTGAGGAATTCGAGAATGAGGCTGAAGCGTTGGGAACTTCTACTATGTTAGTTAGTATTGAGACTCGCGAAGGTAATCAGTTAAAAGAGATGGGTAAGGTTGCTGCTATCTTACGATATGCTATTGATGAGTAAGGATTTAAATAGTACTTTCTATTGCTTATTTTTATGTTATCCTCTGCTGTGTCTGAATTATATTCTTCGTTCCCGTATTCTGTTTCTGTTGCGTATTCTGGTCGGTTTAAGGCGTACAATGCTAATGTAAAGTTGCGCGGGAGTGTGTTGACGTTTCATTTTTCAAAAGACTGGAAGGGGGTGTCAGATGATATTCAGAAAGGGTTGGTACAGTCTTTGTTAGTCAAGATTATGAAGGGTCGTTTGGTTTCTTTACACAAAACTACTTCTTCGATGGAATTATATGATATTTTTATGAGAAAGTTACACTTGGTCGCACCTAAGATTGAATCGGATCCTGTTTTGCGCTCGAGTTTTGATCGTGTTAATGCTCGGTTCTTTGAAGGGTTGTTGGAGCTGACTAATTTACGGTGGGGGACTCATTCTTATCGAAAACTAGGTTCGTATGCTTATGCATCTGACACTATAACACTTTCTAAGTTACTTGAGGAGGATTACGAGCTGCTTGATTATGTGATGTATCACGAGATGCTGCATAAGAAGCACAAATATGTTCGAAATAAGACGCGCAGTCACCACCATACTAAGGCGTTTCGTGATGATGAGAGGAAATTTCCTCAATGGAACTTGTGTGAGGGGCGTTTACGTCGTATCGGTCAGAAGAAGCGATGGTTGAAGGCGTTGTTGGATTGAGTTAGATTTAAATGCGAATTCTTATTCTTTTTGCTTGGAAAATGTATCCATTACGTATGTGCATAGCATAGTCACTAGCGTTCGTAGGATGCTAAAGCAACCATCTTTGAAATTCCTGAGATTATTCCTTGAAGG
>JAQBWB010000004.1 GCA_027623355.1 Nanobdellota archaeon
AATGTCAGCCTTAATATCCTAGGAGCAAGATTTCGAAGCTGGTAATCCGAACGAAGTGAGACTTTCTACTGAGCCCCCTCAATCACAAATATCCATCTTCAAAATAAGAGTATTCAATCCAGTAGTGTCAAGTGGAATCGGATACGGTTTACTCTTAAAACCACCCGGACACCCAGAGCCAGCTTTCAACACCGAAAAGCCAGCCTGTGTCGAAGCAGTAAACCTAAACTTAACCCTCCATTGATCAAAAGTAGCATTAAAGATAAGAGGAACCTCCCGACCCAAGAAATCACACGTCGTCTGACCTGAACAAATAAAAGCATTCCCCTGATTCTTTGCACAGTGCTGAAAGACCTCCTCAAACGTCATCTTGTTACAATTTACAACAGTTGTACGCAAAATACTACTCAACATATTTGAAGCCATCTCCGTCTGCGTAAACGACTGCTTATAGGTGGCCGGTTCCTTTAACACCACAAACCGAATCGCAAACAGCATAGCAACCGATACCAATATCACAATCACCGCCAATCCCATAATCTCCATCTGTCCACGCTTCATGAGAACACCTCAACGACCAACACACCTAAATGAAAGTCGCCAGTACGAGGATCATACAACGAAGTAGGGATAAATGTAGATAATTTATCAGTAAACGTATCAGGCACATTATCATACACCGCTAAATCATCTCCAGGAGGAAACAACTGCTGAACACGAATCCGACTAAAGCCAAACAAATCAAAATAATGCAGCTGATTTGTAGGAACAATCTCATCCAGATGTTCCAACTTCAACAAATCAATACAATTCTCCTTTCGAACATTATCCCGAGAGCATTGCACCTCAGGTAAAAACGAAACCCTTTGTGCAACCCCAATCGCCTGCAGCTGAATATTTTCCTCAAACTCAACCTGAGCGCTACTCCCTAAAATCTTCATGTAAAACACAAATCCAAACACAATCAGAATAAAGAAGATAAACAAGATAGCAACCGATTCACCCATCTGAATCTGTCCACGTCTATTCCCCATAACATCTATTTTTCCCATCAATAAACCAACTCGCAACTCAGTAACTGCAATTGTCGGTTCTGTTCATTCTTCAAACTCACAATGTTATCTTGGATATTAGAAAGCGCCTGATCATTTACGGGAGGATACAAAAGACTCAAATCACCTGCAACAGTTTCTAAAACACTCAAAAACCGATCGTGATGAAACGTAAAACATCCACCCGAACCATAAAAACTCTGCAACTCAAGACTCCTATTAACGTAAATACTACTCACCAACGCCATCCGCGAAAAGGCATTACGCATGGCACAATTATAATCCTCAGCCGAACCAGCGTAAATGGCCCCATACAACGCATCATCGTTCATGTAAAAGGTCTTTGATGGACTAGTACCAAAAGAATTACCTTGTTTCTCATAAAACTCCACCTTTCCAAATCGAGGAATAGTAGAGGTACCTACCAAATCCGGAAAAGCTATAGCACTAATTTTATCGTTATCCACATTCTGCAAAGATAATTGAAGAGGATAATCGTTCTTAACGCCTAGAAAAACAAACCGAATATGAGGATCATTACGATCCGTAAGCGCGCTCAATGCATCCAGGGTATTCGAAACCACCTCTTTATTCATCTCCCTTGGAAGAGTGTCATATATCTTCTTCCCAAGATTCTTGCTATTATTAACGATAACATACCGAATAACCGGATCCGTCAAATAGAGAAAGTTCATAATCCGATACGGAACACTCCAATCCCTTGCCCAGGTAATCATCTGCCGACCCTCTATTCGTTTTGGAGCAAAAACAGCATTATCCCCCGTCTGCTTTCGAACACTCCCAATTGCATAGCTGCCGCACTCAAAGTCCACCGTCGTCTGCGGCAGATCAAAGACATTAACCGTATTAGTACTAATTTCAGCGCCCGTGAATATAGATTCCAAGTTCGTTGCAACCGAGGAACTCGTTCTAATCAAAGTAACCTCTCTCTGTTTATTCACCACCGAGATAAAGAATGCAAGAATGAGAGCGCCAGCTATCAATACAAAAATCCAATTGAATTGAATCTCCATCTGCCCTCTTTTTTTACGTAACATACAGGTAACCCTAGTTCAATATCTCAGCACTTCACCTTTATTAATCTACCTCCGCACCTAACTTCCACTCAACCTAAACTCTTCAAAACCCTTTTAAACACCTACACAACAATAACGCTATGGCAAAAGAATCATTCGTCCTAGTCTCTTTACAAGAAGACAAAGCAAAAGCACTTGCACAAGTCATCAGCAACGATTCCTGTAGAAAGATTCTAGACTATCTAGCAAATGACCATGATACGACTGCTTCAGACCTAGCAAAAACTCTTAAAATCCCCCTCCCAACCGTACATTCAATCTAAAAAACCTCATGCAGGCAAAATTAATAGAATCCGACGAATACCATTACTCAGAGAAAGGAAAAGAGGTCAACCACTACAAGCTAGCAAACAAATATGTAATCATCGCACCAAAATCAACACATGGACTCAGAGAAAAGCTCAGATCAATTCTTCCTGTAGCATTAGTATCCGGTCTAGCGGCATCCACCATCCCCTTCTTCCAAAAAGCAACCCAATCAACAACTCAAGCATCATTCGCAGCAGCACCTGCAGCCCTAGAAAAATCAATAGGTGCAATACAAGACCAAGCAATACCACAACTAGCATTAGCAGAATCAATACCTCCACCAGTAGGACACATCCCGATACAAGCAATCGAACCAAACCTAGCACTCTGGTTCCTCTTCGGCTCACTCTTCGCAATAGCAATCATGCTCCTTGTTGAATGGTTTCGCTCAAAAAACAAAAAGTAAATAAACAAAACAGCTTATGGACTATGCATGAGAACCCTAGTCATAATACTTCTAACCTCACTTGTTATCCTAGCAGCCTGCCAATCTCAAGAACAACCAGATCCAAACGCAGAATGCCAAACCGATGAAGATTGCATGACTTCAGGTTGTTCCTCTACCCTCTGCCAAAAAGCAAACGACAACCCGACCTACACCACCTGCGAATGGCAAGAGCAGTATGCCTGCTACCGACAAATTAGCTGTGGGTGCAACCAAGGCTCCTGCAACTGGCAAGAAACGCAAGAATTTCAAGCCTGCCTGAAAGAAAAACAAGCAATCTAGTATGTGCATAGCATCCTAAGGTCGAAATTCTTTAACCTTTCACAAGCAGGTGCGTTGCGAGGGGTCGACCCCCTCCGGGGACGCAGCACCTTCAAGGAATAATCTCAGGAATTTCGAAGATGGTTGCTTTAGCAGCCTACGAACACTAGTGACTATGCTATTCACATACGCAATCTAGCAACGTTTTTATACCCCAGTAAGTTCTAAAAGTCTATGATTGTAGTTATCATAACAGGATCAGTAGGTTCAGGAAAAACAACGCTAGCAAATGCGCTAGCAAAAGTCCTAAAATATAAACATCTTCATATCGACACTATTCTTAACAAATACAAACTCAAGGATTCCTACGACAAAGAAAGAAAGTGCCATGTAATAGATACTCAAAAACTAAGTTCTGCATTAGCCAAAGAAATCAAGGCAGCAAAAGAAAATAAAGAACAAGGAACAATCATCGATTCACATCTAGCTCACTTTCTTCCTAAAAAAATGGTAAATCAATGTATTGTAACAACCTGCGAAATTGAAAAACTAGCAAAGAGACTAAAGAAAAGAAAATACGGAGTACAAAAAATAAAAGAAAATATCGAATGTGAAATATTCCAGGTGTGTCTAGAAGAAGCAAAGAAAAAATATCCTAACCGTATAGTAGTAGACACAACCAAGGGAGTATCTAAGACTGCAATCTCAAAACTAGCAAAGAAACTAAAATGAATGAACAAGCAGTTGAATTAAACAAACAAATCGAGTCCACGAATCCAGCTATTCTCAAACTTCTTTCAGAGCGAGGAAAAAATAGCTTCTTCCCAAAAGAGGGAATCCTAGCACAGACCGCAGATGCAAAAGATAAATCAATTAATGCAACTATAGGAATAGCAATTGACGACAACGGCATACCCATGCATCTCGAATCAACAAAACAACACATCTCATTAGAACCCAAAGAAATCTATCCCTACGCTCCAAGTCAAGGCCTACCCCAATTAAGAAAAAAGTGGAATGATAGTATCAAAGAAAAAAATCCATCACTCGCAGCTACAACGAGTCTACCTATAGTAACGTCAGGATTAACAAACGCCCTTTCGATAGCAGGCTACCTCTTCATGGACAACAACTCAATAATCACCACAGACCTTTTCTGGGGAAACTACAAACTTACCTTTACAGAGGCATACAACGCAACCATAGAAACATTCCCTCTATTCAAAGAATCCTCATTCAACCTTGAAGCACTTAAAGAAAAAATAGCAGCACAAGAAAACCCCATCCTACTCCTAAATTTCCCAAACAATCCTTCAGGATACATGCCAACTAAGGAGGAATGTGAAGAAATTGCAAAAATCATCAAAGAGGAAGCAAATAACAAAAACATCCTTGTTATCCTTGACGATGCCTACATCGATCTTATCTACGAACAACCGCAAGAGTCACTCTTCGCTCATCTCGCAGACATCCATGAAAATGTCCTAACCATAAAAATAGATGGACCAACCAAAGGAGACTATGCCTGGGGTCTACGAGTAGGATTTCTAACCTTCAATGCAAAAGGAGCTACAAAAGAAACCTATGGAGCGCTAGAACAAAAGGCCGCAGGTATAATCAGAGGAAACATTTCAAATGCCTCAAACCTCAGTCAGAATCTTTTACTCAAAGCCTACGAAAGTGAAACCTACGCACAAGAAATAAAGCAAAATTTCATAATCCTAAACGATCGCTACCAAGAGGTAAAAAGAGTATTCTTACAACACCCAGAGTTCGTTGAACAATTCACCCCTCTACCGTTTAACGCAGGCTATTTCATGTGTATCGAACTAAAAAATCATGAAGCAGAACCCATACGACAAATACTTTTAAAAAAATACGATATGGGCATCATCGCACTAAAAGACAAAATAAGAATAGCATTCTCAGCAATACCTAAAAATAAGATAGAGCAAGCATTTATAAATATCTACGAGGCATGTAGGGAATGAAACGCGTTCTAGGAGTATTCATGGCAATCTTAGCGGTTGTTGCAATCATCCTAGTCTTTGGAGCAACCTATCTCCTAGTCATAGAACCAAACAGCATCAATAAACCAGACATAGAAAAACCACCTCTTGCAGAAAAAGCAGCAGAGCTTGCAGATCAAGGACAAGCAGTCATCACCACAAACCATCTTGATTACTTAATCAATGAGATGGGGGGATACAAGTTAAAACCCTCTCCAGTAAGCAAAGACCCAGCAGTCATGGAATTCTATCTTACCGATACCAAAACCCATTTCACAACCGTCATCACCGATAATGTGCCAAAAACAATAGCAGGAAAAGCTATAGATCCAGATGTCCGCCTTTCCGGAACACAAAGAACCATCATCACCGTTCTAAGTAGCGACAACATGATCGAAGCAATACAAAAAGAACTAGATATCGGCACCATCCAAGCTGAAATCCTCAAAGATGCCAAGGTCCTAGGTTTCAAAGGATATCTCTCAATCTACGAGCTGTTCAAATAACGTAACTTTTCAGCTAGTTTTTTATAGAGTCACCCTAACTACCCATACATGAAAACGAATCTAACCTCTGTAGAGATTATGTATCTGGTAGAAGAACTAAAACTTCTAGAGCAAGCTAAAGTAGATTCCATTTTCCATCCAGAGAAAGAAGAACTCTACCTAGTATTCCACGTACCCACTAAAGGAAAACACATTCTAAAATATTTCAAAGGAAGCTTTTGTTTCATAACATCGCAAAAGCGCCCCCACCAAAAACCATCCGGTTTCTGTCTTGATCTAAGGAGACACATCCTCAATGCTCGCATCACAGCAATCACTCAATGCGAAAGCGAAAGAATCCTAAAAATAGAATTAGAAAAAGAGGAGAAAATGAATTTGTATATCGAGCTCTTTGCCAAAGGTAATATCATCCTCACCAAAAAAGACAACTCCATTCTCGCAGTACTCAAGCATGCTACCTTCAAGGAGCGAGTTATCCGTCCTAAAGAAATCTACTCTCACCCTGTAATGCCCATCAACATATTCAAAGCAAATGTGTTAGAAATCCAAGCGATCACTAAAAAGAGCATCAAAACACTAGTAAAATGTCTCGCAACCGAAATCGGTATCGGAGGAACCTATGCAGAGGAAGTCTGTTTACTAACAGACCTCCCGAAAACAAAGAAAGCGAGCGAACTCAACAAGGAACAATCCAGCAGCCTTGCAAAAAAGATTAAGGAAGTACTTTCTAAAAAATCTACCCCTCTGATCATCTCTGAAGAAGATGAAGTAATCGATGTTATCCCCATCAATCTAGAACTCTATAAAGACTACTCACAAAAAACATTCAAGAGCTATAGCGAAGCCCTCGACTCCTACTGTACCAGCAATCTAGAAATCAGAGAGAAAACTCCCAAGGAGAAAGTAAAAGAAAAACTACAACGCATGCAAAAAACACAGAAGAAACACCTAGAGCAGATAGAAATCCAATCAAAAGAAGAGCAAGACAAGGGAGAGCTCATATATTCAAAATATCAACTCCTGCAAGAGCTAGTAGGACAAATAAACAAGGCAAAACAGGAAATGACACTCCAAGAGATGAAAAAGAAGCTAAAAAATCACAAACTCATAAAAGACCTCGACCCCAAGGATAAGACCATTACCGTAGAACTAGAATAGATACCATTTCTCTTAATTCTCACTTTATCTCCGCTCTAATAACAAGATTTAAATATTTTCAATACCCAAACAAGACCATGGGCAAGGGATTTTCGAAAGATATGGGTAAGTATCTCGGTGGGCGCAAGAATAAAGCATTTCTAAAGCGAATTGTAGACCAAGCAAAGAATAAAGCCTCGCTAATACTCAGCGCTGTCGACGAAAAGAAGTCCAATCTCGGAAGAGTCATTAAATCCAATATAAAAAGCAAAAAAGAGGAATTACTTCACAAAAAAGAGGATCTTCTAAAAAAAAGAGAAATCACCAGAAGAGAAAGCCACGAACGCAAGAAGATTGAACTTCAGGGTAAAATCAAACTCCAAAAAGAACGTCTAGAACAAAAAACAGCAAACGAAATAGAACGAGAAAAATTAAAACACGAACGAATCCTAGCGAAAAATGCGGTACGCGATGAACGACGCAAATTAAAGCAAGAGTTATTAGATCAAAAAGAAAGGGCAAAATCATTTGCATCCATCCCTCCTCCACCCCCAGAACAGCTCATCAAACCTCCAACAGTTCAAGAGCCAGAATCAGAAGCAGAGGGGGAACCAGAAATCCCGGCAGTCATTCCAGAACCAACACCTGAGCCTACCCTCGAACCAGCTCCCGCTTCAGACCCAATCCAACAAGAACCGCCACCCATCCCCGAAGCAATTCCCGAACCCACAACTCAAATTCATCCAGACGCATTAAACATTCTTCTAGAAACAAGTAAGCAACTAGGGCAGCGCATGGAGGAAATAGCTACCAAAGTAGATGTCCTCTCCAAAACAGAGCAACCTCTCCCTCCCCTTTCCGAACTCCCTCTCGCACCACAAGAACTCCCTCCTGCCTCAGGCAAGAAATCACTCCTAAAAGAAATGTTCAAATCAAAATCAAAGCCATCAAACACAGAGAAAGCAGCAGAAGATTCATATCAAGATTTCGCCTACGAAGCAGAGGATGATGTCAGCTATGCAGGCAACAGCGTAAGCAAACACGAGCCTAAACAAGATTGGCAACATCTCCAACAAGAAGAGATCAACGCAATTCAATATGCAGTAGCATCCGGAAAACATAAGGAAAGACTAAACCTCAATACACAAGAAAACAAAGATTCAGATTGGAAAGAGGTCGACCCAAACGTTCTAGAAAGTTTTGATGAACCTCAAAAAAAGAAAAAGTCCAAATTATTCGGTTTCATTTCTGTAAAAAGAGTATCCGAAATAGAGCAAGAGCAACAACAAGCAGAGATTCATGAAGAAATGCAAGCCACATCAGACTACATCACAGCACAAGAAATCCTAAATAATGCAGTTCCAGAAGAGGTACGTTACAATGAACCCTCTCAAGAGGAAGCTTTTGAAGATCCCTTTGCAGACTTAGAAGAACCTAAAGAAACGAAAGATTTAAATGATGACAATGTCATAGTATTAGATGACGATTACAAGATTGAAGTCGTAGAGCATAAGTAACTTGGATCATAGGATTTGATCTGAGGAATTGGAAATCAGATTATGATTTCAAATAGCAAAAAAAAAGAAGGTGGTAGCATATGGTATTTTGTTCGAATAATGGGCATCCCGAGAAACACGATTCAAGACTTATTTTAAGTATCTTCATCATTATCTTTGCACTCATAGAGGGTGGTATCGGTAAAGCAGGTGTAATCATCGCAGCACTCGTAGTACTTTCCATGAGCATCCAGGAAAGAGAAGAACACTGTTGCAAGGTATCTGCACCCAAAAAGTCAAAAAAGAAGAAATAAGCTTACTAAACAAGCTATTTTCTCTTTCTCTTTCATTTTTCATAACCTTTTTAAACACAACACGAATTCTATCTATTGGACGACCATAGGGGCTTGGTTATACCCGTTCTCATTTCGAACACGGAAGTCAAGCGAGCCTCCGTTCTTCACGGTACTGCCTTAAGCGGGAAACGAGGAAAGTTGTCCACCTTTTCTTTTCACTTTTAATTCATCACAACATCCATCTTTTTTCATCTCTAATCAGTTAATTTGAACGTTTTCAACAACCTTTTTAAAGAGCTTTCTACCTTCTAACCACATGAAAATAACAGTCTTTGGCTCAGGATACGTAGGCTTAACCGTAGGCGTCTGCCTAGCTGAATTAGGCAATAATGTCATCTGTGTAGATATCGATGAAGCCAAAGTAAAATCACTACGAGAGGGATCCGTCCCCATCTACGAGCCAGGATTAGGAGACATGCTCAAGCGAAATATACAAGAAAAGAGAATTTCTTTCACAACTGATGCAAAAGTAGCAGTAAAACACGCAGAAATCATTTTTACGGCAGTGGGAACACCACCTGGAAAGGATGATGAAGCTGATTTATCCGCAGTAAGAGCAGTTGCAAAAACAATTGCAGAAAATATGAGTGAATACAAAATCATTGTCAACAAATCAACCGTTCCCGTGGGCACCGGAGACATCGTAAAGAAAATAATTGAACAACACCAAAAAGAAAAGATTGACTTTGACGTGGTCTCAAATCCAGAATTCCTAAGAGAGGGTGCAGCTATTAGAGATTTTATGAATCCCGACCGAGTAGTCATAGGTATCGATTCAGAAAAACCAAAGAAAATTCTACACTCTCTCTTTGAAGGCATAACAAGAATCGACAGACCCATCATGTTTACAGATATCAAGTCAGCAGAAATTATCAAATACGCCTCAAATGCCATGCTAGCAACCAGAATTAGCTTCATGAATGAAATCGCAGCACTATGCGAGAAAACCGGAGCAGACATCAAAGATGTGGCAGAAGGCATGGGACTTGACAAAAGAATAGGACCGCGATTCCTGCAAGCAGGCATCGGATATGGCGGATCCTGTTTCCCAAAAGACGTCAAAGCACTAGCAAAAACACTAGAGCAGCACGATCTCAAATCAACTGTAATAACTGCAGTAGAGCAAGTCAATGAACAACAAAAAAAATCACTCCTACCTAAAGTAAAAAAGCTTGTTCCAGATCTAAACGGGAAAACAATTGCCATCTGGGGACTAGCCTTCAAACCAAAGACCGATGACATACGAGAAGCCCCCTCTATAACCATAATCAATCAACTCCAAGAAGCAGGAGCAACAATCAAAGCATTCGATCCAGAAGCAGAAGAAACTGCAAAAACCATACTACAGAACATCACCTACACAAAAGATCCATATGAAGCGGCAATTGACGCAGATGCATTAATCATAGTAACCGAATGGAACGAATTCAGAAATCTTGATCTGAAGAAAGTAAAAGAACTCCTAAACGCACCTAATATTGTCGATGGAAGAAACATCTATGATCCAAAAGACATGGAAAAACTAGGGTTCAACTATATCGGCGTAGGAAGGTAACATGAAGGCAATTATTCTAGCAGCAGGGTATGCAACACGTCTCTATCCGTTAACTCAAAACCAACCAAAACCCCTTTTAGAAGTACAAGGAAAACCCATAGTAACACATCTTCTAGACAAAATCAAAGACATGACCTTAATAGATCATATCTACATCGTAACGAACGACAAGTTCCACCAACATTTCGAAACGTGGAAGAATACATTCAAATACGATACTCCCATCACCATCGTAAACGATAAAACAACCTCCAACGAAGACAGATTAGGATCACTAGGAGACGTCAACTTCGTTCTAGAACAAGAAAACATAGATGAAGACATCATGGTAGTAGCAGGCGACAACCTCTTCCAATTCTCACTAGCAGACCTAGAACAGTTCTACCAAGAAAAAAAGAAGAGCGTAGTAGCATTATATGACGTTAAAGATCAAGAACTAGCAAAACTGTATGGTATCGTAGCAGTAGATGAAAACAACAAAATGATTGAGTTCGAAGAAAAACCACCACAACCAAAATCCACCCTAGCATCCACCGGAATCTACCTCTATACCAAAGAAGCAACCAAAGAGCTCAAAGAATTCGTAAACCAATTCCCCAATACCGATAAGGCAGGAAATTTTCTTGAACATCTCCACAAAAAAGAGGACGTATTCTGTTTCACAACCGACAAACAATGGATAGACATCGGAAACAAAGAGCAACTAGAGCTAGCACAACAAAACTTCAAACCCTAACAAGAAACAACAGCAAATTCTTCATCTCTATACACAAAATCATCCATTTTCTGATATGAAAAGTTACCATCATTCAAAGCAACAAGCGCCTGAATACGATTTGAATAAGGGGCAAAGTAAGAAACATCCCGAAATCGAGAATCACTAAACACAAAGTAATCAACCTCTTCTAGCTCACAGAAAGCACCCACTGCAGCAACATCAGACGAGTAGTAAGCATCAAAAACAGCATCTGTTCGCCTTTCCATCTCACCATAAAAACCAACATGGTGAGGCAAAGTATGCTCAAAAGTCACATACGCACTTCGTTTCGAAAACGTAGGAACACAATCCATATCGTACGGATGCCCTGCAATCAAGGTATCAACCGGCAATCCCGAAATAAAATCAAGTAACGCTGACTGACTGCCACAGGAGGTACTATCCATCATACTCTGTCCAAGCTGTAGCATCGGAATGAAAAAAAACACCCCAACACAACCAAAGAATACCATAACCGATCTTTTCTTCATTCGATGCAAAACTAATCCTGTAAACAACATCAACAATAAAGGATACGTAAACCTCCAATAGCGCGAAGGATAGAACAGATGAAAGGCAAATACCTTAGCCAACAACGACAACACAATTGACGTTCCAAGCAACAACCAAAAGATTCGAGGAAGACCATTTTTTCTAAATTGTAAGCAAGCAAACACAGAGAAAGCCCCCACTAACAACAGCCGAAAAAAAACAAACGCAAGATGCAATGATTTACCATCTAAAAAGCCCGCTCCATACACAAACAATTCCGGAACAAACACTTTCGCAGTAAGTCCAACCAACGGATTCACAAACGCACTCAATGGCAATACAGGAATTCCCGAAAAACGCATCTTACCGCCGGCATAAAATTCAGGCATCTCTTGAGCCTCATCAAAACTAACAAAAGAACCATATGCATCAGTAGCAGTCAACACATACATCTGCAGCAATAAACCAAGAACAACAAAAAAAGAAACACCATACGTAACAATAACCTGTTTATTCGCCAACAGCTTCTGACGATACACACGATGCAATAAATCAAAGAACATCATAAACAAGCAAATAAGTGTTATGCTCGGATAAAAGAACACCGTCAATACCATAACCACCGAACTTTTCAAAAAATCCGATGACAAAAGACAGTACACGAAAGCAAAAAAAAACAAAACAGCCATATCTTTGTAGTAGCCCCTAAAAATATTCATCAAGGGCAAAAACACCAAAAACAAAACCACTAAATAATAACCAAGACGTTCATCCTTCAATTGCTTACCAATCTTAAACACAAATAACGCAGCTAGGGGCACTAACAAGAACCCAAGAAGTTTGAATACCAGTAAGGGACTGTGAAAAAAAACCATGAAGAACTTGTACATCCAAACAAAGCCCAACGGCTGTCCATACGCATACGCAGAATAATCAGTCAACACATCATCCGGATACAAAGAGCTATCTTCAAACGTCTGCATCCAGTACACACTCAATCGAACATCATCAGCAATCGCATAAGAATCCGTTAAACTAGGATACGAATGCAACAATTGCACCAGAACAGCAGCAACTACAATCAACAAAGAGGTCTTGTACAACGTCATGCCCTTCTTCGCATCCATCCTCTGTTGAAGCCAGATAATGTTTAATAAACCTTCGCTATCTATCGGTACAATGAAAAGCTTTTAATAATCACTTTTGATTCTTCGATGGTAATGGCCCAGAAAAAAGCAAGAGAACTCAAGGGAAAAAGAATCGCAATATTGGGCGGATTCGGATTCATCGGTAGCCACCTAGCAAATAGACTAAGCAAGGAAAATAACGTCGTAGCAATCGGTAGCACCATCCATCCCGGCCTCAATACAAAAATAATTCAAATCAAATATGACGTACTTTCTCAAGAATTTCTAACCTATCTACAACGAGAACACTTCGATATCATCATCCATCTTGCTGGCACCTCAGAAATCTGGAGTTCGTTTAAGAATCCAGAGAGAGAATTCAAACTCAATGAAGAATCAACTAAAAAAATCCTAGAATGCCTAAGCAAAAAAGAAAAGAAACCCCTATTCGTCTACGCAAGTACCATCGGTGTCTACGGATCAATCAATAGGAAAATCAACGAGCAAGATGACACCGTACCCCTTTCACCCTATGGAAAAAGCAAATTAGCGGCAGACATCCATACTCAGTCATATGCCACGGACAACAAACTACAAACGCTAGTGCTACGCTATTCCGGAACCTATGGGCCACGACAAAAGAAACTCTTCGTCTACGACATCATCAAAAAGCACCATGATGCGTTAATTAACAAAAACAAAGAACCTATCACCATAAAAGGATCAGGAAAACAAAAACGTGACATTAATTACGTCACCAATCAAGTATCTGCAACCATAACAAGCATCGAACACGCAACGTTCAAGGGAGACATTGTAAATATTGGTTCTGGAGATGAGTACAGCCTAACCGAAATTGCAAAGAAAATCCATTCCTATTTTCCAAATGCTCCAAAACTAAAGAGCGAGAAAAAAAAACGAGAAGGTGATACGCCCTTACTAGCATTTGATACCACCAAACTCCAATCGTTCGGCCACACCCAAGAGGTTTCACTACAACAAGGCATCCTCAACACCTCAAGATGGTTCAAACGAGAGTATCTAGAACAAAACAAAGAATCATTAAACATTTCATTTACAGTAATCTTACCAAGCTACAACGAAAAGAAAGTCATCGCAGCAACCATCAAGAAAGCAGATACCCTACTCTCAAAGATTGTAAAAAAATACGAAATCCTAGTAGTTGACGATTCAAGTCCAGATGGAACAGCAGACGTTGTACGAGACATACAAAAGAATAATTCCAACGTACGATTACTAGTAAATCCCCACAAAAAGGGCCTAGGATACGCCCACAAAGTAGGATTAGACCATGCACTCCATGACATCATCTGCATTATGGATTCAGATGGCTCTCCAGATGTCAACACAATAGTAGATTTCGTCTATGGAATCAACTCAGGAATTGATATGGTAATTGGTTCACGCTTTATCCCTGCATGCACAATCATCGGACAGAAATGGGTAAAACAATGGTCGAGTAGAGTAATGAATCAAGTCATCAGATATCTCCTAGGGACAAAAATGAATGACAACACCCACAGCTTTCGTGCAATATCCAAAAAATCATACCAAAAAATAAAAGATAAGGTCAACGATAACCATCATCCAGAGTTCTGTCTAGAATTAACGGTAAAAGCACTACGAGCAGGACTATCCGTAGTAGAAGCACCCACCGATTTCATCGAACGAGATGAAGGTGAGACAAAAATGCCCATTGCAAGCTCCGGAATGGGAGCAATCAAGAAGATATTTTCATTAAGGTTCTCTAAGTAAGCTACAATGCTAGCGCCTCTTGAGGCGAATGAGTTTACTCAAAAGTCGCTTGGGTTCAAAGCCCCGCTCTTCAGAGCGACTTTTGAGTCTAAAATTCCGAATGGTAAAGCCCCGCCCTTTAGGGCGGGGATAATTCGGAATTTTTTTACCCCTAAGTCCACCGTGCCCAAGCAAGCTATTCTCCAAGTAATCATTCACAATCAGCATTGTACATTTAGGGCAATGTTTAAAAACCGTTAAACGACCCCAATATAGCAAAGGCAACTAATTACCGAACAAGATATTGCATTTGCTTATCCCATAGGGATACCAGGAATGTTTCATTCCTAAGTATTACGAAAAGCAAAGAAATGTTCGATATTTATCTGCTTTGAGTATACACCCCAAAATGACCTTCATACCCGAAAAACAGATAGGAACAGGAGACATCGTGCTTTCCGTTCACGAGAAGAAATATCTCCATAAAGTAATCGAGACAAGCAGAATGTCCTACGGTCCTATGACTAAAGAATTTGAATCCAGATTCAGAAAACACCACAAATGCGACCACGCCCTTTTCTGTAATTCCGGAACATCCGCATTACATATGTCTCTAGCAGTCCTAAAGGAAAAGTACAACTGGAAGGATGGCGAAGAAATAATCATTCCAGCATTAACTTTCATCGCAACCTGTAATGTCGTTCTCCACACCAATCTCAAACCCGTGTTCGTAGACATCGAGCCTGATACCTATAACATAGATCCCAAAAAAATTGAAGAAAAAATAACCGACAAAACCCGCTGCATAATCCCGGTCCACCTCTTCGGACAGCCTGCCGACATGGAGCCAATCATGGATCTCGCAAAGAAACACAATCTCCAAGTCATAGAGGACTCCTGCGAAGCCATGTTTGTAAAATATAAAGGAAAATCAATTGGATCATTCGGAAACATCTCCTGCTTCTCAACCTACATCGCCCATTTTCTCGTTACAGGCGTAGGAGGAATCTGCCTCACAAACGATGACGAGCTAGCAATCATGCTCCGCAGCTACATGAATCACGGCCGTGACTCAATCTATCTCGACATGGATGCAGATAAGGGCAAGAAAGGTAGCGAATTAGCATCGATAGTATCTAAACGCTTCAATTTCGTCAGATTAGGTCACAGCTTTCGTGCTACCGAATTCGAAGCAGCAGTAGGTCTCGGACAATTAGACATCGTAGATGAAATTATAACAAAAAGAAAAGCAAATGCAGCATTTTTTACCAAAGGACTGCAACCCCTAACTAACTATCTCCAACTTCCAACTCAAAAAGAGGACCGCGACCATGGATTCATGATGTATCCAATCGTTATTAAAAAAGAAAGTCCAAAAACAAAAGAACAACTAGTAAATTTCCTTGAAGAAAACAAGATCGAAACACGAGATATGGTTCCATTACTCAATCAACCCTTCATCAAAGACCTTTTCGGAGATATCGAAAAAGACTTTCCTGTAGCAGAAAACGTAAGAAAGAATGGGTTCTATTTCGGCTGCCACCACTATCTCAAGGAGGAAGAAAAGCAGTACATCGTCGATAAAGTTCTAGAGTTTTTCTCTGAGTAGGTACAATACCTTTATATATGAAAATGCACCTAGTAAACAGATGAAAGTCTGCATGCTGACAACCTCATTTCCATCCCACAAAGGCCATCACCAAAGCCCGTTCATTCTTAGTTTAGCCCAAGCCCTAGCAAGAAATAAGACACGAGTAGATGTCGTATGTCCGTTCTATCATCAAGGTAAGGAAAAAGAAGAAGTAATAGACAAAGTCCAGGTTCACCGTTTCCAATATCTCTATCCAGCATCATTGCAGGGGCTCCACAAAGGTGGTGGTCTGCCCCATAATCTATCTCGCTCCCATATCTCCAAGCTAGAATTAATGCCCTATCTCATGGTCTACTTCCTAAAATCAATCAAGTACGCTCGAAAAGCAGACGTCATCCACGCACAATGGTCTCTTTCTGGATTAGTAGGAGTCTACCTCAAAAAGATGTTCAAGAAACCATTAATCATCTCAACAAGGGGCATCGCAGTTCAATATGCCTCAAAATCCAAGTGGATGAAACCTATCCTCAAGAACGTCCTCAAGAACGCAGATTATATTACTCCCAACAATCAACATCATGTCGACATCATCCAAAAACTAGGAGTTCCTAAAAGCAAAATAATCTCCGTTCCCAATGGTGTAGATACAAAGCTCTACAAACCACGCACCAATATCAGAAAGAACCTTCACATTCCAAAAAAAGCAAAAGTAATCCTCTTTGTAGGTTGGTTAATAGAGCGCAAGGGCGTAATGGATCTCGTAAAAGCATTCACCTTAATTCATAAACAACACCCTGATGCAGTCCTCTATCTCATAGGCCAAGGCTCACTAAAAAACAAAATAAAAGCAACCATGAAAAAGGAAGGACTACAAAGAAACGTTAAGATGATAGATTCAGTATCTCCCGAGCGTGTAGCGCAATTCATGTCGGCTGCCGACCTCTTCGTCCTTCCAAGCCTAGCAGAAGGCCGTCCAAACGTAATATACGAAGCAATGCTCTCACAACTCCCAGTTATAGCAACAAATATTCCTGGAACCAACGAATTAATTCAAAACAACAAAAATGGAATCCTTGTACCACCAAAAAAACCAGATGCAATTGCAAAAGCAGCTGTCGATTTACTTGCAAATACTAAAAAAGCAACAACGCTAGCAAAAGTTGCAAGAAAAAACACCCTTAAACAAAAAGTATCCTGGGACGATTGCGCTAAAAAGTTCATAAAAATCTACAAAGAGGCAGTATGTGCGCAATAGCGGGATTTTCATGGGACGATGCCAAGCTCATCAAGAGCATGGTTGCAATCCAAAAGCACCGAGGACCAGACCAAGATAATGTCTACACCGATAAACAAGTCTCCTTAGGTCATGCCAGACTCAGCATCATCGATCTCTCCGATGCAGGCAAACAACCGATGTCTCATGAAGCATTAACCATAACCTTCAATGGAGAAATCTACAATTTCAAAAAAATAAGAGAAGACCTACGAGAAAAAGGCCACAAATTCAATTCAGAAACCGATACCGAAGTAATCCTCCATGCCTACCAAGAATACGGAGAAAAATGCGTAGAAAAGTTCAACGGAATGTTCGCATTTGCCATCTACAATGCAACCAAAAAAGAATTCTTTCTAGCGCGAGATAGAGCCGGAGTAAAACCACTCTATTATTCAATCAAAGAAAAAAAACTAGTCTTCGCATCCGAACTAAAAGCTATCCTATTACACGATCATATCACAAAAGACCTCAGCAAAACTGCATTCCACCAATTCCTAACCTTCCGATATACTCCCGATGAACAAACCCTATTCGAAGACATCCAAAAGCTCCCTCCCGGACATCATGCAATCTACAAATCAGGAAAACTAACTATCAAGGAGTTCTGGAATCTCAACATCACACCAAAAAAAGAAAATAGCTATGCATCCAAGATAGACGACACCCTAAAAGAATCTGTAAGAAAGAGATTAATGAGCGACGTTCCCCTAGGAGTCTTCCTTTCCGGCGGTCTAGATTCGACCTATATAGTAAGCCACATGAAAGAGCTCATGACAGAACCCATCAAAACCTTTTCAGTAGGATTCGAACAAGGCCAGGGCTATGATGAAAGCACCTTTGCAAGAATTGCCTCAGAAACCTACGATACCGATCACCACGAAATATTCGTAAAAGAGAAATCATTTGAACTACTTCCAAAGATTCTCTGGCACATGGACGAGCCCATAGCAGATTTCGCCTCCATCCCGACCTACATCCTCTCAGAATTCGCCAAAAAGAAAGTTTCCGTCGTATTAACGGGAGAGGGCGCAGACGAACTCTTCGCCGGCTATAGAAAATACAAATATCTCAACGCCTTCAATACCTACAAAACACTAACCCCATTACCAATACGAAAAGCACTGTCTCTAGCTGCAGCACCCTTCACCTCATCTCCAGCAGCAAAAAGATTCCTAGAATTAAATAAATCAGCAACTCCAACCGAATACTATCTCAACTTAATTTCCTATTTCAACAAGACCGAAAAGCAAGAGCTCATGCTCCATCCCGAGCAAAAGGGCCACTCAGCAGCTCTAGTAACTCCTTATCTCAAGAAGCGACCATTAACCGACGCCCTAACCACGCTAGACTTCAAAACCTGGCTCCCAGAAGATCTCCTAATGAAAGTAGATAAAACTACCATGGCGTTTGGTCTAGAAGCACGTGTCCCCTTCCTAGATCCAGATATGATAAAGCTAGCTTCACAAATACCTGCAAATCTAAAGCTAAGGCACAACAAAGAAAAGTACATCCTAAGAAAAGCGATGCAAGCCCGCGTTCCAAAATCAATCTACAAACGAAAGAAGCACGGCTTTAACGTCCCCGTCCATGAATGGCTAGATAACGATCTAAAATCAACGGCGCAAGAGCTCCTTTCACCAAAATCCATAGCAAAAAGAGGCCTAATAAAAAGTTCCTATGTAGAAAAACTCTTCAACACCTACAAAACCTCAAAAATCTATTCCAGCCGCCAATTATGGTCATTATTAAACTTCGAAGTCTGGGCAAGAATCTATCTAGATAACGACGCAAAGAAACCAAAAGGCTTTGACAGTATTCTGTAGAACTATCTCTTCCGCATATCAGCCAAGAAACCAAAAAGAACTATCTGAATCCCAGTCATAATAAAAAGAGCAGATAAAATAACTCGAGGAATTCCACCAACAGCGTCCGTAGTAATCCAAGAATACAAAATAAATATTCCCAGCGCCAATCCTAAGAAAACAAAAAAACCGCCTACAGCTCCAAAGAACTTCAACGGCAAGTAATCTCGTTGTATTCTTAAAATTCCAATCCATGCACGCGCAGCATAATGAAAAGCATTTTTCATCAGCCTACTTTCCCCATCCCGTCTAGCAAAATGAACCGGAACCTCCATAATTCTGAAATGTTCTCGTGCAGAACGGATAATCTGCTCCTGCGTATAGGTAAAATCAGATAAAATATCAATCTTTGCAACCGCAGGAACAAAAGCTCTAAACCCTGTCTGCCCATCACTAATCTTCTGTCTAACAATAGAACTAATAACACGAGAAAACGCTTTATTTCCAAATCTCTTCAACCAAGGCATAGATTCAATATGACCTGCAAAACGACTCCCCAAAACCAAGTCAGCCTTACCTCTCTTAACAGGTTCAATCAACAAAGGGATATCCTTTGCCAAATACTGACCATCTGCATCAATATGTAAGATAATATCAGGAGAAAGCTTCAAAACTTCCTTCATCTCAGTTCTAAACGTCTCAGCCAACCCATAATTAGAAGGATGTGAAACAACCCTAGCACCTAATTTTTTAGAAACTTCAACGGTTTTATCCGAACTACCGTCATCCACAACCAGAAAGCTATAATCATCCGAAGATTCAGAAACAATCTTCTTAATGCTAGTAATCACATCAGGAAGCGTTTTTTCCTCATTATATGCTGGGATACAAACAACAATGTTCATAATCTACTAAAACGACAAACTATTTAAATACATTTCGGACTTTCCGACAGTAATATGAGCATAATCACCATCATCCTTTTCTTTATCTACACCTATTGCTTAGGGTACACTCTAGCCAAGAACAACGACGCACCAACAATTGAAAAGCACACAATGCGTATAGGAATAGGACTAGCAGTACTGCCCTTTTTACTCGTTTTACTCCATACACTCCATCTTCCCGTAGATTGGAAGATTGTGCTAGTAATAATCATCATTAAACCGCTAATCGACATCATCAAACATCCAAAACTAACCTCAAAACCAAAAATAACCAAGTCAGATCTCTATGGAGCCTCCGCAATCGGAATCGCACTAGTAGTGCTCGTTGTTTTCCTCAACGGAGCCTTCAACTATCCCTATTTCGAAGACGACGATCCCTGGGTGCATGCAGTAGGTGTGAAATATGTAAGCATCGAAAAGAAGTTAGACGATCCGAATAACAAATTAAAGTACATTGACCCCTATCCACCCGGCTATGATGCAGTTATCGGAACACTACACCAAACCTCGCCAGACATCATGTGGACGATGAAGTTCTTCAACTCTCTAATCATTGCAATAGGAATAGCATGCTTCTTTTTCTTCGCAAAAACATTCATGCAAAGCAGCCAAAAGGCACTCCTAGCAACAGCAACCCTAGCGATGCTCCCTTCTTATCTCAGTCACTTCATCTGGGCACATGCTCTTGTCATCACCTTATTCATCATCTCACTCTATCCCGTACTAAAAGTAGAGGAAGATAAAAGATGGATTCTTCCAGCAGTACTAGCAATTACCGGCATGGTCCTAACCCAACCCTCACAACCCATCAAATATGCAGTCATGTTTGGAATCTTTCTTTTAGTAAAATCAATAGTCCAAAAGAAAATACCGGTAAGGCAAGGTCTAACTATTGCAGGAGGGTATCTACTTTCATTAATCTGGTGGATAAAGAATGGAGTAAGCTTCGGTTCCCGTGTCTATAACGACCAACCCGAGCTCTATATCAATGCACCAACCGGTCTAGCAAAAGTCTGGGCAACCATCCAAGACTTCTTTCCCCCCCAGGGCGGAACCGCAACTCGCGCATATTCATTCAACGATTTCTTTGTAGTAAAATCACAAAATCTCATCAACAATCCAGTAGGATTAGGAGTAGCAATCTCAATCATCACCCTCCTCTCAATAGCGATACTACTCTTAGCATTCAAGGGTATGAAAAAACAAAAAAAGATCTGGACAATAACCACCTTATTCTGGCTACTCTTCGCTTTCCTAGGCGTAAATTCGTTAACCTTCAATCTTCCAGTAGGATTATTCGCTTTCAGATTCTGGATGATTCTTGCAATTCCAGTCTCACTCCTAACAGCAGAAGGAATAGTATCCCTATCTCAACTAGCAAAGCAGGTAAACATTCCAAAGATAGCAACCATTTCCCTACTCTTACTCCTAATCTTCTTCACAGCAGGAAAACAAAAGATAGAGGTCAATACCGCCAACTGGCCACCCGGACAGATGTGGACCTCAAATGAAGAGGTAGCAGGATATGTCTGGATGAAAGACCTGCCTGCAAACACCAAGGTCTTTGCGTACTCAAATGACGAACAAGTAATTGGAGTAGGCACATTCAGCTGCCGCTGGTGTGATGATGTCATAGAGTTCAGGGAAGGGTTACTCAATAGAACATCCCAAGAGGTCTACACCTGGAGCAAAAAAAACAACTACGAGTATATCTTGTTTGACGGAAAAGCCTTCAGAGACCACCAATCAAAATATGGCAACAAAACAACTCAACTCCTGAACCAACACATCCAAGAGTTCTCGCAATTACCTCAAGCAACAGTAGCTTTCCAAAACCCAGGCATAATCATCTTTAAGATTTAGAATTCTTTCTCCTCAACCAAAAACCAACCAATCCCAAAAGAACAGCAACCAAAAAAACAGTCCATCGCAAGGAAAACACAGTTGCAGGCCAATAAATAAGAGCGGGAACCAATCCAACGCCTAAGAATAGAGAAAACACAATTTTCTCCAATTCATCTTTAACAAAGGAGTCAAGAATAAAATACACCGGAAAGACAAGAACCAAAAACATACCTAAAACCGTTCGCAAACCAACAGAACCTAACACCAAGAAGCTAACTACCGCTATAGCCAAAACACAACTACCTAACAAAGTAATATTCTTCATTGTTTATACACCCTAATCGCAGACGTACTATATAGCACAGTAGATGAATTCTGAACTGCACCCTCTAACTGTATCATCCCCTCAATCAAATCCTGGCGACCAATACGAGCAAAATCAGAATAATCAAAAATAATGTACAAATACTCACTAAGTTCACCCTTATCCTTGACATAACGATGACCGATCGTTCGAATCCATCGTGTCTTTGCAAGCGAAAGAGAACCCAGATGCAACAATGTAGCATCTTCAGGAACAGTTGGTCCCTTCAAGAAATCAGTCAGCGCAAGCTGATCCGAATTCACACGAGTAACGGAGGGATAAGCATCCTTGAGCGCAGTATAACCGCGAGGAGCAATCGAAAAGAGCAACACAATAGTAAACAACACAATCCCAGAAAATTTAGCAAGCGATTTCACATCCTTTCGCAACGGAACAAAAGAAACCAAATACCACACTCCGAGCATCATCAACGGAAAGAAGATATGAGCACTCCCACTTAGAGATCGATGCACTCTACCCATTCCCAAAAAGTCTAAATGAATCATCACATATAAGCTTGAAACCCAAGCCAGCATCAATAAATCCCGTCGATTACGACGCATACATAATGCCAACACCCCCAACCAAACAAACAACGCCGTCCACGAAGGAGCAATCATCTCACTATAAGAAAAATAGGAACTAGGAACGCCCTGATCACCCGATTGAGGATCAAACCAACTAAACAATCGTCCAACCTCACCCTTGCCAGGCTGATCAAGAGAACCACCATACCCCAATCGAACGAACACATTTAACGTTTGGGTAGGGAATAATGAAATGACGAGAAAGAACAAAACAATAACGCCAACCAAATGCTTAGTGTTAAAGCACCATTTTCTTTCCTTAATCAAAACAAACAATGTAAACAATCCTAATGCAGCAATCGTATGAAAAAAGTCCATCGGATGAATAAACAAATTCACCGACAACAACAAAGACAATAATACCAAATACACCGGCTTCTCATCATTGTTAAGAAAGCTTTCAATGTAAGCATACGCACAATACAGTACTAAGGGCAGGTAAGCAAAACCCATCCGCTCCGGCCACTGACCCCAGATCGTAATGAGAATATCTCGCATCGAAAAGAGCAATAACAAAGCACTAGCAAATGCAATAGGCAATCCATACAATTTGCGCAACAAAAAGAATACACTCAGCACAATTAAAGAAGCAAACAATGAATTCATTAAATAAATAGGGACATCCGACGAACCACCCACAACCGAGCCAACCGCTAAACCCATATGAAACGGTGGAGGATACCACAAGGTATGCGGCTTATACTTGTTATCATGACCGTACCGCTTATCGATAAATGTGGGCAGGCTATTCATAGCTCGATCCTGAGCATAGGAAAATTCAGCAATAGCATAATGAGATGCAGCATCAACCTCTCCGTAGGGAGCACTACTAGATTGCAAGGGCAATGTCCACAGCACCAACATCCCTACAAATAAAAGGGTAAGCGCAATAATATCATGCTGCTTAGTAAATTTCATCAAAGACCCCGAACAATTTTTAACACCTGGTTAATAGAAATCGCCTGCAAGCACTTGTTGTCCATACACGAAGTCTTGCGATGATTAAATGCAGACACACACGGACTACACGCCATGCTCGAGTACAGAGCAGTACAGTTCTTACTCAACGGCTTATACAAGTCAGGAGTTTCAGGACCAAAAAAAACAATCGTCTTAATCGAGGTTAAAGAAGAGAAATGTGCAGGCCCAGAATCATTAGTAATCAAATAATCAGATACGTTATACAAATCAATAAGCTCTCGCATCGTCGTCTTACCCGTAAAATCAATACACCGCTCATTCTTAACAAATTCAACAATTGCATCAGCATCCGGCTTCTCTTTAGCAACTCCTGTAATAACAATAAACGTACCTTTATCCTTCAACAATTCCGCAGCCAATCGCTTAAAATTATCCAACGGCCATTTCCGAATAGGCAACAAATCAGAGGCATTAGGATTCAACAGTACTATTCTACTTTTATCATCAATAGAATCATTCAACTTTTTAAGCTTACCATACATTTCAGTCTTAGCCTTACCACTAGAACTAACAGTTGCAGAAACAATCTCATCCATACCAATAGCACGCTTCACCATGGGTTCATGAGATCGAGGATCCTCCAACAACGCATACACCAAAGCCATAAAACTCTGACTGATGTGATAATGAGGGTTGTACATAACTTTGTGAGTTTGAATATTGCCCCGGTACAAACCCTCCATATGGTATTTGTAAAAACCCGATACCACAGTAGCTCCCATAAAGAACGAAAGAATACTAGTAAACCGTGAAAACAATTCTAAATCAACAACTGCATCAATACCTAAGCAACGAGTCTTAATAATTGCCTTCAAGGTATCATAGGTAAGGGAAAAAAAGTTACGTGACGAAATAGTAATCACATTTTTCTCAGGAATAATATCAAGTAAATCAATACTAGCCCTATTTTCGTTAAAAATCATAAAATACAGCTCAGCGTTATACAACTCCTTAGCCTTTTTCATAGCACTATACGCAAGAATCGTACTTCCCATCTCCGAAAGCTCCAAGAAAAGAATCTTTTTCGGCTTAAAACCCGCTTTAGGTTTTCTAAAACCAAAAAAACGCTGAACACTAACAATAAGAGAAAGCAAAAAGCAAAGAGGAACACCTACATACTTGTCCACAGCTCTCATCATATCAGGATTCATAGTTTCTTACCACCCTTACTTATAGGTGAAAATGCCCACAAGTTATATAAACTTTATTATAAGTAAGAGGGTTGTAAAAAACACAAAGTACTGAACAAAAAAAATGCTAACAATCAACAAAAAGCTGTTTAAATCACTCCAATCGGCAAATATCCAATACTGCCATTGGAAGAGCAACGAGCATCTTCTAGCTGGACTTAATGGCAAGACCGACCTAGATATTCTCATAGGAAAAAATACAACAAAAAAAGCAAAACCTCTCCTTCAAAAAGCAGGATTCCAATTATTCCAAGGACCGCAAACCATGGAATACACAGGATTAGAGCATTGGATAGGCATGGATCAAGAAACAAAGAAACTTTCACACATCCATCTACACAAATACCTTCGTCTTGGTCAAAAACACCTCAAAGGTTATATCTTACCCTGGGAATCTCTTCTGTTATCAACAGCAACTAACGATCCAAATACCAACATCACCATCGCTAACCCTAACCTAGAGATAATTCTACTCCTAACAAGATCAGCGCTTAAAATAAGGGCGCGTGACTACCTCTTATGGTTTCTAGGACAACTTTATTTCTCAAAAAGCGACAAAAGAGAATTCTTCTGGCTAAAAAAAAGAACTGAAAAAGAGAAAATAAGAAAGTACGCACAAAAACTGCTAGGAAAAAAGGCAGCTCAGTATATATCGAAAATGAAACCCTCCCTATTCTCCCTAACCAAACTAAGATTCCAAATTATGCCAAGACTCAATCAACATAAGCAGCATCAATTCCTAGATGCAACGCTACAATCCTGGAAGAGAGAGATCATCTGGATTACTCACAAAATAAATCAGCGTTTCTTCCATCTTGCCACAACAACAGGACTACGGGTAGGAGAGAAAGGAAAAGTAATCGCCTGTATCGGTACCGATGGTTCAGGAAAATCCACCATAACAAAAGAGCTAACCCATTGGCTGTCCTGGAAGTTCAACCCCATCCCCATCTATTTTGGAAGCGGCCAAGGCACCATATCCCTACTTCGTCTGCCTCTAAAACTACTAGCAAAAATCTTCACCTCAAAAAGCTCAGGAAACATAGAGCGTGCCTACAAAGGAAAAAGCCCAATAAAAAAAGTAGGACTAGTGTGTTGGGCACTAGTATTAGCGAGAGAAAAACGAAACAAACTAAACAAGATGATGAAAGCAAGAAATAAGGGCATGATCATTATCTGTGATCGCTTCCCACAAAAAAACGTAAAATATCTCAGCGATGGACCTCTTTTACTTAACAAACTTAAAAGCAAATCCAAGCTAATGAAAAAACTAGCGAACTGGGAATACAAAACCTACGAGCTAGCCTACAACAATCCTCCCGATCTCCTCATCAGATTAAACGTCTCACCCAAAGAAGCGATAAAAAGAAAGACAGACATAACCTTAAACGAACTAAAAGAGAAAAGCAAAACACTAAAATCACTTGAATACGGATCAGCAAAAATAGTGGACATCGATGCAGACAAACCATTAGAAGAAGTAATCAACAAAGTAAAAAATACTGTCTGGAAAGAATTCTAACTGTTTTCAAGCCCTTTCTTTAAACTTTCCAAGCTCTTCTTAATGTCAAAGACCTCTATCCCACGATTCTTACAAGATTGAACAAAAGAGGTATGTTTTTTATGAACCATCTCCAAAGCAGACAATAAAGAACCACTCTCACAAACCACGCCAAAACCTTCTTTTTTAATGACCTGAGCTATAGGCAAGAGCGAAGAAACAACAACAGGAGTTCCAGCAACAACAGATTCCATAAGTGACGAGGGATATGCAGGAGTATGCTCTCGAGACTGAGCACATAATACGGTAACATCACTTCGAGCGTAGTAAGAAGCTAAATCAACAACCTCATTGACAACCTCAATATCAAGGTCAGCATACATTTTACGTATAATGCCCATCAATTCAGAATAATAAGCACCTCTCCAAATCAAAATCAATCTCTTCCCCTTCAATTCCAAACGAGAAAAAGCATCAAGCAATAACACCACTCCCTTCTCATCAAAAATCTGCTCAAAGTCATGATGCTGCAACGGAGCGCTAGCAAAGAGAAATGTAAATCCTGAATGTTTCTTGCTAGCAACACTATAACTGCTACTTTCAATCCCAAACGCAAATACAATAGCACCAGGTGCCTTTTTCAAGGCATATGGAACTACAACAGATTTAAATTGAGAAAGCTCATGAGAAGAAATCCTCCATTCAGGATCTCTTAAATGATACACGATCTTTTTACGTCCAATCAATCCAACAAGCATCCTAAAGTACAGACTGCCAGGAGTGCATTCCAATAACACGCGTTTATACGCAAGTGATCGAAAAAAAACAACCAATGCAAAAACCCAATACAACAGAATACTATGACGAATAATCAAATATCTCCCTTTTTTAGAAAACAAACCACCAATTTTACCGCTAGCTATCACATCAACCCCTAGCTTTTCAGAAACTAAGGCAATCTCCTTAGTCCAAGCCTCATTCCTAGGCCAACCCTTTCCTGGAGCTACAATCAAAGTATCCTTCATGTCTCTTTCACATCCCGAATCGTTTTCTGCAATCGCTCTAACAGTTTTATATTTAATAAATAGTAGACTAAAGCAACCACATATTTTCGAACGGTAGCAAGAACAACAACATTAGCACTCACCACAACCCCAATACCTCCTACAACGCTGTATAGGTACGTTCCAACCCCTTCCCTTACCCCCAATCCCGAGATACTAATAGGAATCAAACTAAGAATACTAGTAATTGCAGTAACAAAAAGAATCATCATCAAAGAAACCTTCAAACCAAACGCCTGAAACAAAAACCACGTTCCAACAAAGCCACTAAAAAACTTAAGCAAGGTCAATACAACATTACCGAACAAATAACCTTTCCGATCACGAACAAGCAGCTGTAAGTTAGTGTAGAACCCACCAAAATGTTTCGCATGTTTACGTAAAATATACTTTTTAACCAAACCTCGAATCCGAGAGGAACTAATACTAAACATCCCTACAAAAAAGATAACCGAACAAGCTCCCAAAACAATCCAAAAGGTCTGCACATCCAAAAACCAGATGATTCCGAGCAAAGCAAGCACACCCGTAACAAACAAACTAATTATTTTGTCAGCAACCGCAACCGCCAAGGTATCGCCATAACCAATATCTCCCTCCCGCAATAACGAAACAAGAGACAGATCTCCTAACTTACCTGGAGCAACCATCCCAATAGAAAAACTCAACATTCCCGATCTAAAGAGATGCGAAAACGAGGTTTCCTTATCCAAAGCCGAGAAAAGAACCTTAAGATTACTAGAAGCCAATAATTGCGTAGGAATCGTCATAAAAACAGAAGGAACCAACCACCACAAATTGATGGTCTTAAGCACATCCCAAAAAGCACCTACTCCAACCTTACTAAATAAAAACAAAAATAGTAAAAATCCGATACCGGCCTGCAGTAAAGACTTAAACGATTTATTCATAACTAAGAAGTGTGAAAAAGCCTATAAAAGCGTATCTATTGTCCAGGCAAGTGTAAACACTGACGCCGATTGAGGTGAATGAGATTCCGAAGGAAGCTCATAAGTTCACCGTGCCTCAGCGTTTTAAGCAAAAGAGGTAGGTGCATAACATCCTAAGGTCGAAATGCTTTCACCTTTCAAAAGCAGGTGCGTTGCGAGGGGTCGACCCCTCCGGGGACGCAGCACCTTCAAGGAA
>JAQBWB010000075.1 GCA_027623355.1 Nanobdellota archaeon
GCTTCTCAACAAAAAACCATAAAAAGCAAGATAGACTGCTATTATAAAAATGCCAAAGCCAATAAAATACAGTCCCTGTAAAAAACTGCCTATTTCCTTCAAAAGCTGCTTGTTTGATTCTTAATTCTTCTTTATTCATCTTTCTTAATTCTTCTTTATTCATTTTATTTCAAAATTACAATTATCAACCCATCCACAAAAACCACATTCTTCAGAAGCTTCAGGAATCTCTCCTTCTAAACATTTAACAGCTTTCTTAAAGATATTTTCTGCGTTCTTGATGTTTACTTTGATTTTAACAATGTCTGTATTAAACCAAACATGTCCATTTTCTTCAACTTTATGAGGATGATAAAAGATTAAGTAGGTGTATTCTTCTGTTTCATAGCCATTTTTTCTTAAAAGAAAGTTGTAAATATCCATTTGGTCTAGATAATGTGTGTGAGTATCTTCTTTTAGAGGATAACCGCGAGTTTTGTAATCCAAAACAACTAACTTTTTTCCTTTTACAAGAATATTATCAACTGCTCCACGAAATAAGTTTCCTTTCTGATCGGTCCATTGAATCCCTTTAAAATTACTTCGCCAAACTTTAAGCAGTTCTTCATCATCAAATAAGGTATACCCTTTCAATTCTGATAATTCAGGAGGTAATTCTCCTTTTCTCATAAAGTTATCAAAATGTTCTTTTAGAATTTTATCCATTCCACTAGGTAAAGATGGAAATATTGAATCTGGACGATTAATTTTCTTATTGAATCTTAGCCAAAAACATCTAGGACAATCTTTCAATAAACTTAAACTTGATGGGCTGAATTTGTATGTCATTTTCTTCTTTTGCCATATTTTTACTATCTTCCATTCTCGCCCCTCTATAATTAAACTAAAGATAAATAAGAGCACATACTTATAAATATTACTATCCTAGACTATTCTCGCCCCCTTTCTTCTTGTTTTCAAAGTAACGCTTCGCTCAAAAGATAAAACTGAAATCCCCCTAACTACTGGTTCTAGATGTAACGCTTCGCTTTCTAAAAGGAACTGAAATCCCCCCAGTCCTAACGGACAGATAGTCTGCTACGCAGGAATTGATTCAAATTAAACTAATAAAAAACTACGTTAGCCCCTAAAGTCACGGCAATGGAAAAACTCTATTCATTCCCTTCGGTCGCTCCGCACCCCGCTGCGCTCTCGCCCTCGTTTCGTTCAGGGCACATACCAGGGCCCGATGTTAAACACTGATATTACTCAACATGCTCAACAGCTAAATTTGCTAACTTAAGTGCACCTTCTTTGGATTTTGCACCACAAATAAAGAGATTCTTATGACAGAAAATTCCATCTTCAACTCCCGTCTCTTCAATAAATCCCATACCTTCAAGACCAGCCCAAGATGTTGGAAATGATTTTCTGTTTTCAAAGCTTTCAAGATCCTTAGGAATTGCTTGCACATTATAATTTCCAGTACTTGTAGGATATACAACATAATATGCATCAGATTCATCAATCGCTATTTTCTTCCAAGGACACATCTGCTCAAGAATTATTATGTTATCATTGATCTTTTTACTGTCTCGTATAGCACTACGAATTATGTTATCAGCTTTTTCTATTCCTTCTGCAACTACAATTCTTCTGCTAAGTATTCCTATAGCAAAATTAACTGCAGACTCAAACGCTTCATCAGGGTTAGTATCCTTGTCTTGCCAAGATGGATTAAAGTCCAAAATAATCCTACTAATGGTAAAGGGACTAATAACTTCCGATTGACATATGCGTATACCATTATCAGATGCATCAATGGGTTGCATAATACGCTCATCAATATACTCTAATACCTCCTTTGATGAAACCAGCTTCATTCCAAAATGTTTCCAAATTAAACCAGCGCTTGCATAAGGGATGTCATTTTCTCTGATGGGGGGTTCTTTTTGATGGTGATCAAAATCCATGTTCTCTGGATTGTATCTCATACAAACATCAGCCCTAATATCGGCTGAGTCCAATTCAACCTGATCCCTTGATCTAATTATTTTTATTTCAGGATTTATTAATCTCATAATAGCACATGCAAAAACATCATCTGCATGGAATTTACCGTTATGCACAGCAATGGTATTCAAGGTATGAGTATTGTCGTCCATATGATCATTGGGATGGGTAGCATCTTTTAAATCTTTTTAATCAGTAATGAAATACTATGAATCCTTAGCCTGCATCATCTCCATACCATGCTGTTTACTCTGTTCAGCAATCTCCTCGAAAGTAGCAGCATGAAACTCCTTAGCGCAAGCACCACCCAATCCTTACAAGACCTTGTTTTCATAATACCTCCCTCATACAATGATGAATAATTCAAATCTTGATAAAAACTACGATAGTTAATCTCATTCAAACCTATCGTATGTGCATAGCTGCTGTTTGACGGAAATGAAACCGCATCGAGAAATGAAAATCGTGCATGGGCGTAAAGCCCATAGTGGCACGATTTTGACTTGAAGCCCGTCTTGCAGCTATGCACATACAAACTATCAGAACATAGATATACTCCAAAATAATAAGTAAACTATGAAATATCTATTACTAGCAATTCTCCTAATAAGCACCGTCTCTGCAATGTCACCTGCACCCGAAGTAGACTGCTGCTACGAATTACTCTCCTATCCCCAAAGCAGTATCGCAAAAGAATGTACAACTATAGAAAACGTAAAAAAATCCGAATTATCCCCCCGCTAAAGGGCGGGGCTTTACCATTCGGAATGTTAGACTCAAAAGTCGCTCTGAAGAGCGGGGCTTTGAACCCAAGCGACTTTTGAGTAACAAAAGATTCCTGTACAACAATCATCCAAGAATGGGAATCATCTGTAACTAAATTCAATACAGAAAACGCAAGACTTCAAGAAATAATCGGACCCTGCTGTGTTGAAGTAATGCGTGAGAGCGAACTAGCGCAAGAATGCGCCAACCTAGAAATGAATAAAGAAACCTGCGAACCCATAGCAACCAAATATCTCTCTAGAAATAAAGGGATACCTCCAGTTACTAACACTCAGCTAGTATCAATAGGGATCCTACTCCTACTAGCAATCATGCTATTCCTGAAGAAAAAGAAATGAAAAAAATAGTTTTTACGATAATCATACTCTTGCTGGTGGGGTGCACCAATAATGTAGATACTAACCAAGATAATTCTATCTGTGACCAAGAGTACAAGCCAGTCTGTGGGAAAATAAATATCCAGTGCATAACAACACCTTGCAATCAAGTAGAAGAAACATTCGCTAATGAATGTATAGCCAACCAAAGAAAAGCGTTCGATATTAAAGAAAGTGATTGTCTCTCAGATTTTGAAAAATGTGTTGATCTTGGAAATCCTATTATGGAAAGCTATCCCAGAAAATGTAGAAATGGAGATATCACCTACACCGAAGAAATAGGACCTATTCAATAATACTACCTCTCATCCAGCAACCTAAGTAAGCGCGAACCAGCCTCATCTAGACTACTCCCAAAAACAATAATACCATCCTTGTGTCCACCCATCACAAGCACACCATTCTTCCCCAAATCAGTTTCAGAAAATAAACGTTTAACCTCATTTCCCATCTCAACCGTGCCACATCCAGCAGAGGTTGAAGTAGTGGGATACACATTCAATAAACGCTTCCACAATCCTGCATGATGAATATGAATAACTGCAGTAACCGAACTATCAGCATCATACACTGCAGCATGAGTTAAAGATTCTGAAGAGGCCTTAACACCGCCAACACATCTCAACCAATGTTTAGAAAGATTCGTAGAAACAACCATAGTATAATGATGAGAATCAAGAACTGCAATTCCACCCGTCTGCGTTCCCGTAATAATAAAACCATCCGTAGTTAAACAACTCACATTACCATATCCTATTCCCTCAGCATTCTTCCCAATCAAACCCAGATCATACAGCTTCTGTCTCCAGGAATGAAGTTCGGCATTAAATGCACTTTCCTCTTTCTCCCAATCCAGAGAAAAATTAATAACACCCTCCCCTCGATCAGGATACAACTCTAAAAGCCCATCAGATTTACAAACCCCTCGTTCCGTAATAAACCCAGTAATCAAACGCGCAGGTGTAACATCAAAACCATAATTTACTGCAGAACTTCCCTTAGGAGTAACACGAACCTCCATCATCCCAGACTCAGAAAATCCCTCAATATGAGTAACCTCTTTTCCATCTCTCTGCTCAATCACAATATCAGTTACCCCATCCGCTACATCCCAGTCAATACTAGATTCAGGTAATGCCACATAAAAAGCAATATCATTATCTTTCGCAGCCAAAGCCTTAAGATACGTCCCAATCTTATTTGCAACGTCTCCAGTATACGTAGTTCTATCCGTCCCCACAATACAAAGATCCACCATCCCCTTCTGCATAAGATGCCCGCCAGTATTATCAGAGATAACGGTGTG
>JAQBWB010000005.1 GCA_027623355.1 Nanobdellota archaeon
CGACCCCTCGCAACGCACCTGCTTTTGAAGGTGAAAGAATTTCGACCTTAGGATGCTATGCACATACTTTTTGGCAATAGCTTTAAAAAGTTGGGAGTTTTTCACAATTAGGGAATTTCATGTCATTGTTTAAAGATATTTTGTCTTCTGAGGAAAGCGTGTTCAAGAATGAGGTAGCTTTAGATTTTTCTTTTCAGCCGAAAATTGTTCCGTATCGTGAAAGTCAGCAGCGAGTGATTGCTGATTGTATTAAGCCGTTATGTGTTAAACGTAATGGTAAGAATATTCTTATTCATGGTCCTCCCGGTGTTGGGAAGACGGTTGCGATTAAGCAGGTGCTTAAGGAGTTAGGCGAGGAGATTGATGATGTTCAGATCTTGTATGTTAACTGTTGGCAGAAAAATACTACGTTTAAGATTTTTGTTCATTTGTGTGAGCAATTGGAGTATCCGCATACACAAAACAAGGGTTCTGAGGAATTGTTCAAGGTTGTAAAGAATGTTGTGAACAAAGAAAGTGCTGTTTTTGTGTTTGATGAGGTTGATAAGGTGGAAGATATGGACTTTTTGTATAGTATTTTAGAGGAGGTTTTTCGTAAGTCGATTATTTTGATTACTAATTATCCTTCGTGGTTACAGAAATTGGAGCAGAGGATTGTTTCTCGGATTAATTTGCAGCAACTTGCTTTTGAACATTACACTCTGCCTGAAACTAAGGTTATTTTGCAGCAGCGTTTGAAATACGCATTTCACGAGGATGCTGTAGAGCCAGGGGTGTTGGATTTGATTGCTGAGAAGACGTTTGCGAGTAAGGATATGAGGGTTGGCGTTACATTATTACGTGAGGCTGGTATGCTAGCAGAGGAGCGAGCTAGTCGAACGGTCGCGGTCGAAGATGTTAGCAAGGCATTAGAAAGTAAGTTGGATTTGGATAGTACTGCTTCGATGGCGGACGATCTGCTTATTTTATTGGAATTAGTTAAGGAGTATCCTGGGTTGAAGATGGGCGAGCTGTTTGAGCAATATACTGCTGGCGGCGGAAATGCGGCTTATAGGACGTTTGCTCGCAAGATTAACAAGTTAGGTGATACTGGACAGGTAGTGTTAGAGAAAATCTCTGGCGGTGCGGATGGAAGCACTACGCTTGTTCGGTTGCCTGCTGAGAAGAAGTTGACTGAGTTTTAGATAAGAGAAATGTATTTATAGTAGAGATGTTGTTGTTTTCTTATGGTTGATTGGTTTAAAGGAAATAAGAGTGTAGCTTCTTTGAAAGGATAAGCCTTGAAAGATCTCGACAAGGCGTTGTCCGGTCTCGAAGGAGGTTCTCAAATTATTGATCGGCTTAAGAAGCTAGTTGGTGAGCTTTCTGCCGGTAAGATCAAGCGAGACTATACTCAGGGAGATGTGCCTGCTAAAACGAGAGAGCTTAATATCTTACTTGCTGCTTTGGCTAGAGAGGAATTGGAGACGTTCAGGCAGATTGAGAGCGCTGAAGCTTATTTTCGAGAGAAGAATTCCGAGGATAGGGACAAATACAAGAATATGAAAATTTGTACTTGTGGCCGCGAGATTCCCACCCTTGATAAATTTTGTCAATACTGCGGTTATCGTTTTCTCAAAAATAATTAGTGTCGAGTTTCGAAGCTGACATAATCGTTATAGGGTTCTTGCCATTTCTCTTGTACTTCATCTACTTCTGCATTGTCTGGTCCTTTCTTACACCATTCGCACAGTTGTTTGAGTTTGTCTTCTGGTCCTTCTGCGATGACTTCTACATCTCCGTTAGGGAGATTTCTTACGAATCCCTTGATTCCTAGTTTGTGTCCTTGTTTTACGGTGTTATGTCTATAGAAGACTCCCTGGACTTTTCCTTTTATTATGAGATGAAGACGTTTCATAGCGTTTTTTAAGAAGTATTTGTTTAAATTTTTTGCTATTTTAGGTCACTTGCCAACTCTTGTTGTCCAGTCTGTGAGGCTTGAATTCTTTCGTTTAAGGGGTTTAAAGTCCAAAAGAGGGTTGCACTTGCCACTTGCCAGGTGCGGCCGCAGAGTATATAAGTCGGGAATGTGTTAAGAGTAGTAATGGTGATTAAGGGCAGGTAACCTTAACACACCCCCTGTGTCTTCCTGCCCATTAATTTTCCTAAAGAGGTGATGTAATATGAATGATGTTAGTCAGAGCACTATAAAAAAATTATTTTTTGAACAAATAAAGGCGCTCACACTAGGAGCTTAAGAGGTGGTTGAAGATGTACGAAGAAGAAACGATGGAACAGGATATTTACGTGGAGGCTGGAGTATTAGATTACTCGGACAACGACGAGATCAGCGCAATGGAAGAGGGCTTTATGCTCGGATACCTAGAGGCTTGAACATGTGGAAGAAAAAAACGTATATGGATTGGGATGATTACAAAGACAAAATTGATTTTTTGGATGTTTTCCATTTTCAGCAGAAATGTAGAAGAGAGGCTTTGGCGAATATATAGAATTTGTGCGCAAAGTATAAAAAGCTATTTCTCTTCACTTTCTTTATGAGAGTTTTAACGAAGGATGAATTTCCTTTATGCCACGATGAATTATTCGAATTAATTAATAGTGGTTCTTCTTTTATTTATCCTACCGACACTATTTACGGTTTAGGTTGTAATGCTGAGGATTTTGAGGCTGTTGAAAAGATTAGGAAGATTAAGGATCGTCCTGAGGCAGCATTTTCTGTTATTGCACCGAGTAAGAATTGGATTAGGATGCATTGTGAGATTAATGAATGTGCAGAGGCTTGGTTAGAGAAATTGCCTGGACCTTACACCTTGATATTGCCTGCTAAGGATGGTATTGCAAAGAACGTTGCTCCTGGAAAGAAGACTCTCGGGGTAAGGATGCCTCAACATTGGTTTTTGGATATTATTGCTGAACTTGGAAAACCTATTGTGACGACTTCTGCAAATAAGGCGGGAGATAATTTTATGACCTCTCTAGAGGATATGGATGATACTCTTAAACCTAGTATTGATTTTATGTTTTATGAGGGCGAGAAGAATGGAACCCCTTCAACTATTGTGGATTTGAGTGAACCGTTTGCTAAGGTTATTGAGCGGTAGATTTTTATAGATTTTTGAGGTTCTTTTAGCTATGGTAGAGAAAAAGGAGGATGTTAAGGAAGGTAAATTAAAGATTCTTGTAGCTGGAGACAGCGAAAAGCAGAGCTTTTCTGAGTCTCCAGATCCAAAGAGTGGTACAAAGCTAAAAATCTTGGCAGCTGGAGACAGCGAAAAGCAGAGCTTTTCTGAGTCTCCAGATCCAAAGAGTGGTACAAAGCTAAAAATCTTGGCAGCTGGAGACATACACGGAGATGTGGGGTTAGCTGAGAAGCTTGCTGAACGTGCTGAAAAAGAGAATGTTGATTTGGTTGTGTTATGTGGAGACTTAACGATGAGGGAGGAATCTACAGATAACATTATCGGACCGTTTAAGAAGCGTGGTGAGAAGGTTTTGATTATTCCTGGAAATCACGAAACTAATGCTACTGCTGATTTTCTTGCTGAATTGTATGATATTAAAAATATCCATGGATACGGCGTTAAGTACAAGGATGTCGGTATTTTTGGAGCTGGCGGAGCTAATGTTGGCGTGCATCAGTTGGAAGAGAAAGAATTGTACGATAAATTGAAGCAGGGCCATGATAAGATTAAATACTTGAAGAAGAAGATTATGGTTACGCATGTTCATCCTAAGGGTTCTATCATGGAGAAGTTTACTGATTTCTTTCCCGGTTCGTCTGGTATTAGAAAGGCGATTGATACGTTTAAGCCTACAGTGATGCTCTGTTCACACGTGCACGAGGCTGACGGTATTGAGGAGAAGATTGGGGAAACTCTTGTTATTAATGTTGGAAAGAAAGGAAAAATTATTGAGTTGTAACTATGTTTGGAATGCTACATTTTAGACCTGCGAAATCAAAGGATATTCCTGGTCTTGCCATCCTTATGGCGGCATGCGGTTTGTATAAGGGCAAAAAAAATGATTGGATTTACGATCGATTAGAAACTTTATTTTCTGAAAAAATTTTTTTAGTTGCACTCAAAACTTACTTTTTTAAGACTCGTGTTGTGGGATATTATGTTATTACTACTTTAAAAACTAATTTGGACAAGGCCGAGCAATATATGCATGCTGAAGATAAGCCCCTGAATAAAGACTATGCATATAGCGGAGGTATCGGAACTGATCCGGAGTTTAGAGGTCAAAATATTGGAACTCGTATGAAGCTGTTTGCTGAGAGGTATCTACGCCAGAAAGGATTCAAGGGTATGTATGTTGATATTTTTGTAAATAATGAATCTTCAATTAGGATTCAGGAAAAGACAGGATTCAAAGAACTCTGTAGATATTTCGATGCTAAACATCGACCTGAGCACCCCCATATCAATGTTGTTTTTATGAAGAAATTTAATTAACCTTTAACGACGCCCATTGGTTTTAATTGTGCTATTTTATTGCCGATGCCTGCTTTATCTGAGACTTCGATGACTTCGTCGACATCTTTGTAGGCTCCGGGAGCTTCTTCGGTGATGCCGCGCCAGGATGCGGATTTAACGATGATATTTACCTTTTCAAGTTCTTTTTTTAGCGTGTCTGCCTGCCAGGTTTCGTTTGCTTGCTTGCGAGACATAACTCTTCCTGCACCGTGTGCTGTTGAGCCGAAACTTTCTTCGTAGGCATGCTCTGTACCTGCTAGGACCCAGGATGATGTGCCCATGCTTCCTGGAATGAAGATGGGTTGGCCTGTTTTTTGATATTTATCTGGAATTTCTTTTCTGCCTGGACCAAAAGCTCTCGTTGCTCCTTTTCTGTGGACCCAGACTTTCTTTTCTTTTCCATCAATCATGTGCATTTCTTCTTTTGCGATATTGTGGGCTACATCGTAGATGGTATGTAGTTCTACTTTATCTCCAAAGACTTCTTTGAAGGCTTCTCTTGTTTGATGGCCGATCATATGTCTATTGGCCCATGCGTAATTTGCCGCGGCACACATTGCTGCGAAGTAATCCTTTGCTATTTGGGATTTTGCAGGAGCATAGATGAGATCTTTTTCTGGAAGCTTTGCAATAATTTCTGGGAATGCTTCTTCCATCTTTCTTAGGTAATCTGAACAGGTTTGGTGGCCTAATCCTCTACTTCCACAGTGAATTAAAACTACGACTTGGCCTTCTTTGGTGATTCCAAAGGTTTTTGCAGTTTCTTTATTGAATATTTTATTTACATATTGGACTTCGATGAAGTGATTTCCTGATCCTAGGGTGCCGACTTGGCCACGACCTCGTTTTTTGGCAAGGTCGCTTATTTTTGAGGGATCTGCTTGCTTTAATTTACCATTTTCTTCACAGCAATCGATATCTTCCTGGGTGCCGTATCCTTTCTTTACGGTCCATTGTGCTCCCTCTACTAGTATTTCCTCTAATTCTTCTGGAGTTAGTCTGAGTTTTGCTTTGGCTCCTACGCCAGCAGGGATTTTTTCGAAGAGTGCATCTAGGAGGGGTTGAATTTTTCCTTGGACTTCGTCTTTATGGAGATTTGTTTGTAGTAATCTTACGCCGCAGTTGATGTCAAATCCAATTCCACCTGGAGAGATGCATCCATTTTCTGCATCGATTGCTGCTACTCCACCAATTGAAAATCCGTATCCTCTGTGGGCATCAGGCATCATAATTGAGAATCCTTGAATTCCTGGAAGTGAGGCGGTGTTGATGCCCTGCTGTAGACAATCGTCGTCTTCAATTTTTTTCATAAGCTCTTCGTTAGCGAAGATTTTTAGGGGAACTTTCATCTCACCTTGTTTTTCAACAATATAGGTGAAGTCGTTTATTTTTTTTGGTTTTATTGTCATTTTAGATGTCGTGTACCACTTGGATGGTTGTTTGAGTTGGAGTTTCTTTAATAAACATATCGCTGTAGGTTACGGACTTAATATAGGTGTGGACGTCGTAGTTATCGCCGTTATCACCTAGAACTGTTGCGGTAAGTGTGAAATCTGATTTGTTTTCTTTTATTTCTATTGTTTTTACTTTGCTTAGTAGAAATCCTTCGATGTCGGTTAGTACAATTAGTTCTTCTAGGAAGTCGTATAACAAGGATTCTTTCTTTTTGGAGGTTACCTTAATTGATTTTTCTTCTACCGCTTTTACTTTTTTGACATCAGTCATAATGTCATAGGATGCTAGTGCAGCATTTGCGAAGGCTTCCTCTAACGTTTTACCATAGGCTAGAAATTTGACGTCCGCTGTATGGTCTAGGAATTCGTATTTTTTCATTTGAATAGTGCTAAAGCTTCCTCTTCCATGAAGTGTAGGTTTGTTGGGATGATTAAGCACTGAGGGTATTTGTTGATGGTTTGATTCTTTAGTTTATTTGCAGCTGCTACTTTGATGATGGGTTTTTTGGATCCTAATTGAGCACATCCTACTGCTAGTTGGGTTGATTTTAGTCCAAGTTTTAGTAAATAGGTCAATCCTTGCGCGAATGTCATCGTTTTTTTGTTTTCTACGTCTAAATCTAGCAATACCAATGTATGGAGATTGTTTTTTAGGTTATTTTTGATTACATCATATGGACTGGTTATATTCTTGTTTTCGAAGGGGATGGTTGTTGTTCTTCCGAATTTGTAAAGATCTAGTCCTGTGATAGCGATTGCTGTGAAAATGGAGTTATTTGGGATGACTTGTACTTTGATTTTTAGTTCTTCGGCCCTTTGTTTGAGATCCTTGTGGGTTGTTGCAGATAATGCATCACCCACTACTAGAAATGCTACTTTTTTGGTTTTTGCATCTTTTAAAATAGTGGATTCGGCTTCATTTTCTACAATATTCCTATCTGCTTCGATGATTTTCTTTTTGTAGAATTTTTCTAGGTCTTTTGTTGTTGCATCTGTTAGAAATGAGGTGTAGGTTTCTAGGTAGATGACGTTAGCTGTTTTTACTGCTTCTAATCCTAATACGGTTATGTCTTTTTCGTTTCCTAATCCTAATCCGATGATTGTTAAGGTCATAGGGTAGAAAGTGGCTCGTTTTCTTTTAAAGGTTTAGTTTTAGGTTGCACAATATTTAAATAGAGGGTTCTTGGGTTATCATATGGGAATTTTTAAATGGGGCTGGCAAAAGTTGTTCGGTACTCCTGAACAAAGAGAGCGGGGAAGACAGTTAAAAAAAGGAGGATTGAGCAAGCGGCTAATCGGCGGATGCGTACTGCGGCTAAGGAAGCTGAAAAGAATGTTAACTCTACTTCCCTTACTACATCTGGCTATTATGTCCATAAAAGTGGTTCTCTAACTACCACTACTACTTACACTGGGAATCAGCCAGTTATTAAACAATCTAAGAGTTTTAAGCGAATTGACATAGATAGGCTTTTTTCAGATATAGATGCATTGGTTAGGAATATTAATGATAATAGGGCACTTAAGCCGAAGCTAATAAAGAAACTTGAGCTTGTTCAGATGGAGTTAAATAGTGATGACTGGATTCCTACAGGGAAATGGAATACACTTGTGGCAAGAAGAACGTTACGTGATAAAATTATTGGTTTGAAGTATGTGGATAGCATAGTCACTAGTGTTCGTAGGCTGCTAAAGCAACCATCTTCGAAATTGCTGAGGTTATTCCTTGAAGGTGCTGCGTCCCCGGAGGGGGTCGACCCCTCGCAACGCACCTGCTTTTGAAAGGTTAAAGAATTTCGACCTTAGGATGCTATGCATATACGGTTTGAAGCGACCTTAGGCTGCTATTTTGTATTCTTTTACCGGAGAATAGAATTCTGCTGGTTTGTAGCTTGGAATTGCGTAGCCGTTGTTGACTTGGAAGGTTTCTCTTGCGAATTTTTTGATGGTTGGACCATATTCCCAAGCAAATTGGTCATCAGGCATGTCTAATAAGGTTAGGAGATCTATCATTTTTCTCGGTCCTGCATCATGTTTTGAGGAGGATGCTTTAATTATCTCCCATTTTGCTTGATCTTGGATGACTACATCAAAGATATAGGTGTTTCCGTAATCGGAGCTTACTTTTTTATAGTAGGATTTATCTTTTAGGTGTTCTGCAATGATTTCTGCGGCCTCTCCCCCAATTTCTTCAGAAATCTCCCGAATAATTGCTTCTAGAGGAGTTTCTTCAACTCCATTTACTCTGTCTATATGTCCGCCGTAGGGTTGAATTTTTCCACGTTCTTCTCTATCTCCTTCACGGTTTTTTGTTTCATAAATGCTTTCTCCATCAGCATTAGCAATGATGGCTACTGCTCCATGGTTGGTGGATACTCGTTCTTCGGCGACCATCTCTTCTAAGGATTCTTCTCCAGATCCTCCTTCTGCAGTTGCTTCTTCTGACATAGGTCTTGGAAATTTATTTTTCTTTAAAAAGTTTATGTAGTAGTAGAGGTAGTGCTTAAAAAAGAAAAAAACCTTCATGGAAATCATCTTTGGGGGTTAACGTGAAGGCTTAAGAATGTGATTCTTGGCCTCTTCTGGTCTGGTTTAAAAAAAGAAAAAAAATGCCTTCATACAAAAACAATTGGGGGTGGTTTCTAATGAAGGCATTAGAACTTATTCACCACAGACTCTATGGAGGTGAGCTTAAACCAGTTCAATGCCGAGCTCTTCTGAAATCTGTTGAGCTTGTGGACTTGGTCGTCTATAGTCCATCTTTCCTAAGATCCAGGGGCTTTTTACACCAGTAATGATTGTCATTACGGTTACTTTGCCCTTTAGCTCTTCATCAATCCTCGCTCCCCAGATGACGTTTGCGTCAGGGTCTAGGGATTCTGTCACCAGGTCGCCGATTTTACTGATCTCATCCAAAGTAAGATCTGGGCCACCTGATATGTGTAGTAGGGCTCCGGTTGCTCCTTTATAGGAGATATCCAGAAGCGGGTTGCTTAATGCTCCTCGCACTGCTTCCTCTACTCTGTTATTTGTGTCAGAAGAACCAACACCAATTGCTGCTACTCCGCCATTGGTCATGATAGTTTTGACGTCTGCATAGTCAAGGTTTACCAGAGAAGGCAATGCAATGGTTTCTACGATTCCTTTGATCATGGTTGAGACTAGCTCGTTTGCTACAGCAAATGCCTGTTTAATGGGCAAATTCCCTGCAATTGCTACTAGTCTGTTGTTATCGATAACGATAACGGTGTCTGCAACTTGGCGTAGTTGTTGTAGGCCAAATTCAGCTTTATCTACACGTGCTCGTTCAATCTTGAACGGCATGGTTACGGTGCCTATAACAATAGATCCAAGATCTTTTGCTACTTGTGCTACGATTGGAGCTGATCCGGTTCCGGTTCCGCCACCCATTCCTGCACAGACAAATACCATGTCTGATCCTTTTAGCACTTCTTTAATTTCTTGAAGAGATTCTTGCGCTGATTCTGCTCCCTTTTCAGGAAAGCCACCACAGCCTAGGCCTCTTGTTATTGTTCTGCCTAGGAGAATTTTCCTATCAGCGTTAGTTATGTCCAGGTGCTGTTTGTCAGAATTTGTTGCTATGATTTCTGCACCTTTTATTCCTTTGTCATAAAGCCATCCAACCATATTACAGCCTGCGCCACCTGCGCCAATGACCTTAATATTTGCATGGCCGACTTCACCACCTACATGTTGTTCTTGTTGTGCTATTCGTTGAATAGCGTTATTTACTAATATGTCCATTTCACATCCCCCTGTGTCCTTTTTTTGTGGCTTTGATTTGCATTATATACTGGAATATATACTTCGGAGTACCGATGTCTTTATATTTCAGTTCCCTCACTAATGCCTTTAGAAGTCAGTTAATTGCGCCAACAATGGACTGTACCAAGTATTAACACACACAACAAAGATGATAAATGCTTTCGCCAAAAAGCAAAACGGTTTTGATTGATTGAAGTTTTCGCCAAAAAACTTTTTCTAAATTTTTATAATTAAGGTTCGTGGTAATAGGTATATAAACTTTTCTCGGAACTCTGTAGTAGTGAATATAGTATTATTTAGATTCTAGACTTGCCTTTTTTATGCCCAAATGCCCAACATGTTGTGATTCCATTTCTTTTTTAGCCCGTATCTTGATTTTTTTGGTGAAAAGTGGGCAGTCTAGAACTAGTGTTTCGAATTCTCCGCCTTCACCTGTTAGATGGATTTTGTTGATTTTATGGAGTTTTTTTAGGCCTTTTATTAGTGTAGGATTTAGGGTTTTTCCTAGCCAGGATCGGTCTAAACCATCTGCTGCTACTTTTGATATGATGATATTGAAGTTTGCTTTTAGGAGATCTTGAAGATATGCTTCCTGATTAATGTGCCACAACGGATTGAAATTCTTGAGTTGTAGTGATTCGGTTATCTTTTGGATTCTATCTCGCTGATAGGTTGAGTAGAGTGCTCCTGAAACAATGCCTTCTATATTATATTTGGTTTTAGCTTGTTTGATTGCAGATATAAGATCTTTAAGTTCCGATTCTTTATTTCCTTTCGTTTTTACAACAATTAGCGGTAGATTCATTGCTTTTGCTTGTAATTTTGCAAGTTCGATGGTTGGAGTATGGAACATGTAGGAATCTTTATTTTCTGAATTAATGGTGATTAGGCACTTAATGGGATAATTTTGCTTAATCATTGTGTGTATTGCGAAGAGGCTGTCTTTTCCGGTTGAGAGTAATGCTGCTAGTTTCGGGTTTTTATTTGGTAGAAAGGTATCTAGATATTCGGAGATTTTCTCGTAGCGATGTTGTTTTGTTAGTTTTTGCAGCGATTTTTGGAATCTTGATCCATATTGGGCTGCTTTTTTAGGGCGCTCGGCTATTTCTTTTGGAAGTTTTAATTGAATCGCTACATCTCTCAGGATTGCTTTTTCTCTCCCTTTTTGAATTTTGTATTTTTGCGGAATTTTGAGGGCGTAGTTTGCTAGCTCTTTATCTAGGAAGGGAAGTCTTAATTCTACAGAATGGTACATAGTCATCACATCGTCACGGTAGAGGTCTCGCTCATAGATGTTTAGGAGCCCAGAGAGACATTCCTTGTTGATGTTTATCGCGTTTTTATGGCGTTGGTAGCCAGCGAAGAGTTCTTCTGCTCCTAGGCCTGAAAAGATTACCTTGCAGCCGTCCTTTTTTGCCTGCTCTATAGCTTTGTGGAAGGTTAATGCCACTGCGACTTTTACTACATTTGAATCTTCAATTAATGGGATGATGGTTTTTAGGTTTTTTTCTACTTCCATAAGATTGATTTTTATGACTTTTAGTTTGAGGTTGAGTTTCTTTGCAGCTTTTTTAGCTTCTACTAAGTCTTCTGGTGTCTGGATGGCTGGATCGTCATATGCTGCAACGTAGCAGGTGAAGGGTTTCTTTGCTTTTTTTAGTAGGAGTGCTAGTAATGAAGAGTCGAGACCTCCGGAAAAGAGCAATCCTAACTTTTTATCTGGGATTCTCTTGTTTACAGTTTGTATTAGTAGCTTTTTTGTGGTTTCTATGATTACTTTCTTTGATTTTTTGATTTCTGGTTGGATTTTTAGGAAAGGAATCTTTAGTTCTTTGATTTTCTTGGTTTTGGTGTTGTATTGCAAAATGGTTCTTGGGTTGAGCTCAGTTATGTCTTTTAGCGCTATTGATTCTAGCGCCTTTTTTTCTGAAGCGAAGGCGAATGGTGTTTTGGTGTACCACAGAGGTTTTACACCGAAAAGATCTCTTGCAAGGGTTATGGTGTTATTATGGTGATATGCAAATGCAAATACTCCATCTAGCTGGTTGATGATGGTTTTTATTGAGATATCCTTTTCTAGAAGCTTGAAGATGAGGTCTGCATCGTTTTTAGCTTTGATGTGATGTTGTTCTGCTAGATCTTTCCAATTGTAGATTTCACAGTTGCTTGTAAAAAGTCCTTTCTCTTTGAGTGGTTGAGGGATGATTCCTACAACTGCATGTAGGCAATGGCCGAAAACTACTTTATTTTGTGCCGCTATTGCTTGATGGTCTTTTCCGCGGTATTTTATGGTGTTTAGAGCTTTTGATAGAACATCTCGTTTTATCTCAACTGATCCTATAATGCCACACATTTCTTGTCTATGTTGACTCTTCTTTAAAAATAGTTACTTTTTGCTTTTCTTCAATCTTTCTGCGGCACTGTGGATATGGTCTTGGAGTTGGGAGGCTGCTTCTTTCCAGGCGGTGCTTTTGAATCCTTTGGGATAGTCTCCATAGCCTTTATTGCCCCAGGCGTCAACGTAGACATTTAGGTGCATTGCCTTTCTTGATGGAACTTGAGGGGTTTCTGCTGGTTCGCCAATGGCGATGATTGCGTGGCAGACTACTTTTTCTGGAAATCCTAGGATGTCTTTGATTTTATCTTCTTCAAATGCACCTACCCAGCACGACCCTAGTCCTCCGTTATGGGCTGCTAGCATCATGTTTTGAGCTACAGCTGCGCAGGATTGAGTTGTGTATTGAGATTCTCCGCGTTCTCCGTAGAATTCATGTGCTTTATAGGGTTCTGCTACAATTGCGATATGAGTGGGAGCATCTTTGAGCCAGTCTTGTTCGTGACAGGCGTCTGCTATCTTATGGCGTGTTTTTTGATCTCTGATGATTATGAACTTCCAGTTTTGAAGATTTCCTGCAGAGGGAGCATATTGTCCTGCTTCGATGATTGGGATGATGTCGCTCCAGGCAGTATCCTTCTCTTTGAATTTTCGAATGGATCTTCGCGTTTGAATAGCATCTATTGTATCCATAATTCTTCTCTTGGGATTGGTGACTTATAAACCTTTTTATAGTATCATTCAATAACTTGTTTTGAATGGAATACGCTAAACTTGTTTCGGTCTATACTGCATTGGAGAGTACTACGAAACGTTTAGCAAAGACTAGGACGCTTGCTGATTTTCTTAGGGATGTACCGGAAAGTGATGTGGCGAGTGTTGTTTTACTTTTGCAGGGCAAGGTATTTCCTAATTGGGACGATAGGAAAGTAGGCATTGCTTCTCGACTAGTGTTGAAAGCATTGCATACCGCTACAGGTGTTGCTGCAGCAACTATTGAAGATACCTGGAAGGAAACAGGTGACTTGGGTTTGGCTGCTGAGCAATTAATGGGGAAGAAAAAGCAGGCTACCTTGTTTAGTTCTTCGTTATCAGTTGAGAAGGTATTTACTAATTTACAGAAACTAGCATCAATGGAGGGGCAGGGCACGGTTACTAGGAAGGTGCAGCTGGTTGCTGAATTATTGACTTCTGCTACTAATTTAGAGGCACGCTATATTATTCGCACGGTTTTAGAGGATTTACGAGTGGGAGTTGGTGAGGGGAGTTTACGAGATTCCATTGCCTGGGCTTATTTTGGCAAGGAGTTGAATCTTTCTTATGATGAGGAGAAGAATGATATTGTTATAGATGATCGAGAGGAGTACGTTAAGGCCGTTGACGCTGTACAAGGGGCTTATGATTTGACAAATGATTTTGGTAAGGTCGCTAGGGAGGCCAAAAAGAATGGGTTGAAGGGTCTTAATGCATTGAGCGTTACGGTGTTTACTCCATTGAAATGTATGCTTGCTTTGAAGGTTGCCGATATTGAGGAAGGATTTGAGCGATGTGGTAAACCTGTCGCTTGTGAGAACAAATTGGATGGATTTAGGATGCAGATTCATAAGGATGGCGATGAGGTTAAGTTATTTACTCGTCGTTTAGATGAGGTTACTCGCCAGTTTCCGGATGTTGTGGCGCATGTTAAAAGTCACATTAACGCTAAGCAGGTTATTTTGGATGCGGAGGCGGTAGGGTTTGATGTTTCAACTGGAAAATATTTACCTTTTCAAAGCATTGGGCAACGGATTAGGCGTAAATATGATATCAAAAAGATGGCTAGCGAGTATCCGGTTGAGGTGAATGTGTTTGATATCCTCTATCATGACGGGAAGACGTTATTGTCTCACCCTTTTTCTGAGCGTCGTGAGTTGCTCGAAAAAGTTGTTAAGGGTGAGGAGAGGAAGGTTGTTGTGGTTCCTAGCATAGTTTCGTCTTCTAAAACTGAAATTTCTGCTTTTTACAAGAAAAGTTTGGCTGCAGGTAATGAGGGAGCGATGTTTAAGAAATTGGATGCTCCGTATAAACCAGGCGCACGAGTAGGCCATATGTGTAAGTTGAAGGACGAACAGGATGCTCTTGATTTGGTTATTGTTGGAGCGGAATGGGGTGAGGGTAAACGATCAACGTGGTTGAGCAGTTTTACACTTGCTTGTTCTGATTCCTCTGGATTTTTTGAGGTTGGAAAGGTTGGAACAGGCATTAAGGAGAAGCCAGAGGAGGGATTATCTTTTGGTGAGATGACTGACGAATTGAAACCGTTAATTATTTCTGAAAGGGGCAAATCGGTGGTTATTAAACCCAAAATTGTTGTTGAGATTGCGTACGAGGAGATTCAGAAGAGTCCTACGTATTCTTCAGGTTATGCTTTACGATTTCCTCGAGTTAAACGGTTGCGTAGTATGGAGCGCTCGGCAATGGATATTACTACCTTAGCAGAGATTGAGAGGTTGTATCGGAAGCAAAAGAAAAGTTGAGTTCGTTTTATTGAAAATCTTGCAAGAGATTTTCAATCCCTCAGACCGAAGGCAAATACTCCTCCCTTCAGGTCGTGAAAAATCCATCGGTCTAAGGTATAAGTACAGATAGTTTTCTTCTCATATGAATGGAGTTATTGGGCTGGATGTATCTGGCACTGTTCTCGACATCGGTGATGCTGAAAACGTGATGCCACCGAGAAAAGGTATTGAGTATCTTTTTGATTATGCCGATGCAGAAGGTATTCTAGTGGTGGGTGCATCGGATGAGAATTGTGCCTTTGCTTAAAATTAACTTAGACGACTGCTTTAGTCGGCACCCTGGACGTCGAATGAATATTGATCGATTTGCTAATTTTTTTCATCTGAACCAGCTTCCTGTCAAGAATTTTTCGGTTATTACTGATCATTATGGGATTGGCCCGGATCAGGTGTATGTTATTGGAGATTCGGATAAGGATATGGGTGGAGCACAGGAGCTAGGATGCGGCTATTTTAGGGTGCCTGCCTACAATGGATCTGATGATTTTTCTTTTTCTATTGTAGTTGAGGTCCTTCAACAACGTATGTGAATAGCATAGTCACTAGCGTTCGTAGGCTGCTAAAGCAACCATCTTCGAAATTCCTGAGATTATTCCTTGAAGGTGCTGCGTCCCCGGAGGGGGCTCCCCTCGCAACGCACCTGCTTTTGAAGGTGAAAGAATTTCGACCTTAGGAGGCTATGCACATACTCAACAACAAAGCATTTTTAAATAGGTAGTGTTTTCTCCTTCTTATGGGTACCAGCAAACGGTGGGGTGCATATAACACCAAACATCCGGAGAATTATGAAACTAGGGAAATCAATTGTATTAGCAATAAGTTTAATCACACGAAGAAGATTAGAGTTAAGTTGAAGAAGTTGAAGAAATAGTTATAGTTCTATAACGAATCTTTTTAGATCTGCACTATATCTTCCTCCGAAATAAGCTGCGTTTATATCGTATCGTTTTGCCCATCTTTTTACTTCGCACTCCGTTGTTACATCCATGCTCTTGACACTCTTCACATGTACTGCGTCTTTTTCGGCTTCTCTTGCAATGGTCACTAGTGGATCTAGTAATGCTTTTTCCCATTCTACAGGAGATAATTGTTGAAATTGGAATTATTGTGGTTATTAAGAATTTGATAACCCATTTAGAAACGATGGATTTGCCACTGTTGCTTGGATTTTCTGCAATTTTATTGGTGTTGGGCGCTTTGTTCTTTGTTGAACGGCATTTTGCTGCTAAGAATGGCCATAGTTAGAGAAGAGAACATGCCCCCGCCGAGAATTGAACTCGGGCTCCAAGATCCGCAATCTCGTGTCTTATCCACTCGACTACGGGGGCGTGGATTATTGGATTGTTTGGTTGTTTAAAAAGCTACTTCTCTGGGAAAAAGAATTGGAGATGGTCTCTATAGTCTCTGAAGGTATGTCCGAAGGTTTCTGTTCTGTTATCGATGACGGTGTGAGCATAGACGCCTTGGCCTATGTCTTGCTTTACATCTATCCTTGGTTTGAACGATGCTAGTGTTAATTGTTTGTCGGTTAGATAACCGGGATCGATATTGATGGTTCGTTTACCTTCCTTAGAAAATTCTTTTTCTATTTCTGTTATTTCATGCTTGATGTTTGCTAGTTGGTTGGTTTGTATGTGATTTTGAAAGATGATGAACTGTTTTTTGAGGTTTGTTCCAAATTCTTCTTCGTAATAGGTTGTCTGGTCGAAATTGTATGGTTCTTCTTCTTCTCTTATTGGTCCGTACTTGGCGATCAGTTCTTTCTTGCATTCGTCAAGTGTCTCTTCTTTTGCATACATGATGGCCATTATTAGTTTTGCTTTCATTTTAGAAATCTTTCAGGCTAATTTGGCCTTTTCTTTTGTTCTCTTTTATTTTGAGTTTGTCGAAGTCTTGGCCTACCTGTTTCTTTACGGAGAGAGCGATCGCTTTTCCTAGGATTTGTACAAGATCCATGATCTCGATTTTTTTGATGTCTCCAAGTGTTCTGATATCATTTTTATGGAGCTTTCTTCCTCTTGCACGACCGATGCCTTTGAGTTTGAGTAGAGGAATAAGTTCTTCTTTTACTCCATTCGTGATTCTTATTCTTAATTTTTGCATGTGGGAGGATAGTTTTGGAAGACTCATGAGCTTGGTTAATTCGATACAGCAATAGCAGAGCCAATCTGCGATGTCGATTTTTGTTCTTACCTCTCCTGGACGGATGTTGTATTTTTCTAGGAGATTTTCTTCTGTATTTTCTTCGATCCAGTCATGGAAGAAGAGTGCTGTTTTCATGGCATTGAGGAAATCATCGTATTGCTCGTCATAGAGTGATGGTTCTTTTTCTAAAAGAGCATGTTCTACTTTAGTTACTGCCTCATTAACATCGTCTTGATCTTTAGCGGTTACTCTGAGTTGGGGGCGTATTTCTAAGGTAGATGAAATAAGGTGAAGGAAGCTTATGGTTGGAACTTTCATTTTTGTTGCACGCTTCATGCCCAGGACAAGTTGTCTAGCGGTGTAGGGATCGAGATAGAGTTCGGCTACGCGTTTGCCTACAACGGTTGCCTCATATTTTTCTTCTTTTAGAATGTTTGCTGATTCAAAATCGTCGTGTTGTACGTTGGATTTGAGAAATTCCCACTCTTCAAGTAATTCTAACATTGACTCTATTTTAGTTTGTAGGACGTGCATGTCTTCGAATTGGTGGGCCCAAAAGGTTTTTGCGAAAAAATCAAAGATTTGTTGTTTAGATGAGACAAATCCTGCTGCAATGAGACTTAGGAGGTAGGTTCGCAGCACAGGTTCAACAGCCAATTTGCTTTGAATCTCTTCGGGGTCTCCAAGTAGATACTTCTCAGTTAACTTTTCTTTTTCGAGCTCGGATGCCGCTATAATGATGGCTTGACCTTCAGTATCATAGCCTGGACGTCCCGCTCGTCCAGCCATTTGGAGATATTCTAGGACCGGAATATAGGTTAATCCGCGAAATCCAAATCTTCTGAGATCTTTGATGATGGTTCTGAATGCTGGCATGTCGATTCCCATGGCTAGAGTGGGAGTACAGCAGATTATTTTTATTTTTCCTGCCTTAAAATTATCTTCGATTAAGGTTCGTTGTTTTAGTGTTAACCCTGCATGATGAAAGGCAATTCCTTTTTTTAGACATCTCCCCAGGCGTTTGCATTGTTTTGTTGGCGAGGCTAATGCCTTTAGGGCTGCTTGCTCTAGGTCTTCTAGCGGTTGCGTAATAGTTACTTTAGCTGCGATGTCTTCTGCAGCTTTTTCTGCTGAACGCTTGGTGTTTGCAAAAATGAGTGCTTGTTTTTTTAGTTTGAGGGTATCTAACGCTAGATTGATATCTGCTCTGTTAGAAATTTCTTCAATCTTCATCTGATTTGGGATGTGAGAATCTTTATATGTCTTATTGAACATAGGTGGATGTTTTTAGAGGAAGATAGATACTTTATCCTGTCACTGCAAACTGATAGAATACTTCTGGATTTTGTTGAGTTGTTGTCGTCGTCTGTTGAGTCGTCGTCTGTTGAGTTGTTGTTGGTGTTTGTTGGGCTGGTTGTTGTTGAACGATTCTTACTATATTGATTTCCCATTCAGCCTTTATTTTCTCATTTCCATCACTTATCATTACTTTAACTTTTTTCTTTCCGGGTGATGTAAAGGTGCGACGCATCGCACTTGTGCCATTATACTTTTCTAGTAATCCGAATTCCCAGGTGTAGGTTAATTCATCCCCATCTGGATCAACTGCGTCAATAATGAATGTAATGGGACGTCCTGCTATTCCTTTACTCCCTGATTTTGGCTGGGCTGTTTTTATGTTTGGCGCACGATTGATATGCTCGATGAGGATAGGGATTTCAATATTGGTTATGTCGATGCCATCGCTGAGTGTGGCTTGAACTGTTATGTTTTTTACTCCTACACTAGCAACATCGTAGTCAGGTGTCCAGGTAATGGTGTTGTCTTGTAGCTTCATTCCACGAGGAGGATTGGTTAGTTGTAAGATTGTAGGATTATTATCTTCATCGTTTGTTTTTACTGTGAATTCTAATTGTTGATTTTCTTTAACTTCTAGTGTTCCTGGTACGGTCGCGGTAGGAAGTCTGTTGACATTGGCAACTTGGATGATGATGTCTTTTGTTTGTTTTAGAAACCCATCTGAAGCCGTTACTTTGACAATATGGGTGCCTTCGTCTTCAAAGGTGGTGGTGTAGCTAGAAGAGGTCATCCATCCCTCATAGGTGAATTTTAGTGTATCTCCATCAGGATCGGAGGCTTCGGGCGTTAGCGTAATGGGCTCTCCTTCTACTACCTGGATAGTTTCAAGATCTGCTAGTTGAGGCGGTCGGTTACTCTCTCTTACCCAGATGAAAATGTTTTCGGTTGTTGCGAGTCCATTACTTTGTGCAATAAATTCTAGTTTAAAGGGATAATAGAGCAGATGAAATTTATCTGCAATCTTTTCAATTAGAGTATCTTTTTGCACGGTTTCGAAATTCGTTTTCCAGTTGAAGTTTTGGCCATCGAATGAGGCCCCTTCTGGTAGGGTTGAAAGTACAATGTCTACGCCAGTTCCATCAGGATCATTTGAGTTTACTTCAAATGATACTTCGTCGTTTTCATTGATCCAGATTGTTCCGATACGGTCAAAAATAGGATTTCTGTCGTTATTGAGAACGGTAACGGTTATTGTTTTTTCAGCTTCAAAGTCTCTATCGGTTATGGTAATGGTGATATCGTACTCACCAGCATCTTCAAACGTGGTTTTCCAGCTTCCGCTTTCTAGGGGGGCTGAAATTTGGTAATCCAGATTTACTGATGCAAAGTCAGGTAGGTTAAGTTTTACTGATTCTGTTTCGGTGATGGTGATGTCTTCGAAAGCATCTAAGAGTGCAACACGGTCTACCTCTTGTATTTCGATTTCCCAGTTGAAGACTATCTCTTTATTGCCATCTCCAATATTTACGGCGAGTTCGAGATTTCCTGCATCCCCGTAATCAGCGTAGAATTCTAGTTGAGGAGCGGTTGTTTCTAGTTGCCTCCCGTTAAGCACCCAGACATACTTAAGGAGATCTCCATTGATATCAGATGCCTCTATTTTGAATGTGACAGATTGCCCTTCTTGTATGGTTATTTTTTCTTCAGGACTTGATGCAGTTATTACTGGAGCTTCATTTTTCTTTTCTACCTCTAGAAGAATATCTTTTGAGGAGGTAAGCTGTCCATCAGAAACTCGGATGCTGATATTATAAATTCCAGCATCACCATAGGTGGTTTGCCATTGGCCTTCCTCATTGAGAGGAGGAGTATAGAAAATGTTGAGCTGATCGTTGTCGGGGTCTGTCACCGTTACTTTGAGATTGACAAAGTCGGTTTCTAGTACCTTCACGTTTTCAATGGCAAAAGCTAGAGTTAGTGAGCATATACAAATAATCACGAATACTGCTAGCTTTGATTTCATTGATGTCTCCTCGTAATGTTGGAAATGATCTCAAGTTGCACGAGGTTTTCTCTTAGGTACTAGGTTTCTAGTTATCCTAAAGTAATATCTTCGATGACTGGAGGTCTATTGACGTTTTCTACAAGAATAGTTACTTCCTGACTGATTTCATCTGTTCCATCAGATGCGTGAATCGTGACGGTGTACGATCCAGAGTCATCATGGTTAGTTTCCCATACAAAATTCTTTCCGTCTTGGCTGAATCTTTCATCATCAATGGTAAATTGAATTTCATCTCCATCAGCATCTGATGCACTTGGACTGAGGATTACTAACTCGGTTTCAGAAAGCGTAATGTCAGCAATAGTTTCTAGTGTTGGCTGTCTATTGAGATTTGCTACAGTTATCTCCCAGCTGTGCCGTACTTCGGAAACGCTATCGGAAATAATTACTTCCAGAGAATGTTCTCCTGCCGTACTAAAGTCTAGTGGTAGGCTGAAAGATTCTTTGTTTGTTGAGAGTTCCTCTCCGTTGAGGCGCCAGCTGTATGCTAGTGGATCGTTGTTGAGATCGCTTGCAACTACAGTAAACTCAAGTGATGAGTCTTCAACTGCAGATACTGCTGTTAGTGTGGGCGTGGTGCTTGCAATTACTGGAGATTCTTCTTTTTTGTTCACGATAACGAGCACATCTTTTGCTGCAGTGAGTTCTCCATCTGAAGCAGTTATGGTAATGGTATATTCTCCTTCATCGCCATAGGTTGTTTGCCATGCACCTGCCTGACTGATGGGGGAGGTGTAGCTTAATGCGATGCTGTCTTGGTCAGGATCATCTACCCGAGGTTTAAGTGAAACAAGATCAGTTTCTTGTACAATTAGGATTTTTGCGTTTGAGGGTTGTGTAACAACAGGTTCAGGCGTTACTACTTCTACTGGTGTTACAGGTTCTTTGGTAACTTCTTCTTCAGAGATATCCTCTGGAGGTGCAGGAGGTTCTTCATCTACATCAACAGGTAGTGGTGGAGGGAGATCATCTTCTACTTTGATATCCTCTAACGAAATAAATTCAGCATCTGATGCTGGCTCTAGGCCATAGAGCTGATTTATGGTTTCGCAACCTGTTGCTAAGAATAGTGTAAGGATGATGCTTATTATTGCTACTTTTTTTATCATGAAATCCCCTCCAAATGCTAAAGTGTTGTTATTCTTTAATACACAACTTCTATATAAACTTTGGGGTAGTTAAAATTCTTTTGTTGTCCCTGTTTCCGACGAATTTTTATTTTTTTAGATGAAGAAAAGGGTGATGATCTTAAAAAAAATGATGGGCCCGCGGAGATTTGAACTCCGGACCACCCGATTTCTTCATTGACGTTGGGATATTCTCCTTGGTCAACATATCAGTCGGGCACTCCACCAGACTAAGCTACAGGCCCATAGTTGTTTAGAATCCAGAATTGGTTTAAAAACGTTGCGTTAATGGATGAAAAGAAAAAACGCCCCCGACCAGACTCGAACTGGTGACACCGAGATTTCTTCCCTTGAGGGATAACAGTCTCGTGCTCTACCTATTGCTCCATGCTTAACATGTCTGAGCTACAGGGGCATTTCTTTTTTCAACTTATCTAAGCTAGATACAATAGAGCCGTTGAACTCTTTATAAAATTTTCGAACTCTGGGAGATACGAACAGGATAGAAGTTAAATTATTCTTTGAATAGTCTCTTATTTTTTTCTTGAGATAATCGAGTTTCTTTCGGATCCGGATACTTTAATTACTCAAAAGTCGCTTGGGTTCAAAGCCCCGCTCTTCAGAGCGACTTTTGAGTCTAAAATTCCGAATGGTAAAGCCCCGCCCTTTAGGGCGGGGATAATTCGGAATTTTTTTACTTTGACTATGAGCGCTTTTTGTTTTCCTTTTTTGAACTTAATAACCATTTTAATCGATCGTGTTTGGCATTTTTTTAAGTGAGGGTTTGGTAAGCTGCCAGGGCAAACTAAGAACTTATCTTGAATTTAAAAGTTTTTTGTTAGAACTTCCTTCTGCCTTTTCTTATATTGATAGTAGGCGAATCCAGCTAGGATTGCTAGAAGAAGTAACCACCACCAGGAGGTGCGGTCTTCTACGAATCTTTCTTCTACGAGCGGTACTTCCAAGATTTTGAATTTTCTTGGGTTGTAGATGACTACCTTGGTTGCTTCATCATAATACGGAAAGACTATGGCGAATTGTGTTTCGTTGAGAATGACTCGTCCCCCAGTAATGCTTTTGAAAACAGGATCTGAAATTTCACGATATTCTTTGTCTGGGATTTCGAAGGTGAAGGTGGTTAACACTTTACCCTCAATTGATTGTAATTCTGCAATATACCCTTCAGCTGGGGCGAGCGCATAGTCTGGGGAATGGCCGCACTTGATGATCCTATCTTGGTAGGAAAGTAGGCCGTTGTTCCAGTCTAGGTCCACAATCAGTACGCTTCCGGTATCGGTTACTGCAGATATTGCATTGGTAGCGAGGATGAGCATTAGAAGATAGAGTAGTGGTTTCATGAGGACTCACCATATCCGGACAGTCGCCCACCGATTATCTTTTCGTTAAACGGTCCAAATGAATCTTCATTTAATGATTTCATGAGTGAATCTTTTGTCGGACGATAGAAATTGGAGAGGGAACACCCTTTAAAGCATCCTAATTCTGATTCAGCTACCCATTTAGGACAGGATTCTTTGTCGCAATTAGGAAAGGAAACGGCATTGAGACCGATGCTGGAATAGTATTTATCGTCTACATATTCATCCGCCAATCCACCAATTGAATGTCCTAGTTCGTGGAGGAGTACTTGTATATTATCGGCAGTATTTAGTTTGATGACATTTCCGACTGAACTTGAACGGACGGGTTTTAGCGCATCCCGTATTTTGCTTCTGCTTACGAGTACGATGATTTGGTCATTCGGACAGAAGGTCGCTAGTTTTTTGACGTCGAAATCATTACAGGTAATGAAATCATCTACCTCACATTGTAATTCATCTATTCTATCTATCCGATAAATGTTTATTTTATCTTGACGGAGTTTGAAGGGTTCGGTTTCGAACAGGGATTGAGATTGTTTTTCTACCTCTTTAGCAAATTCTTCTCGATTTGTGTAGCCGGAGGGAACAAATACGATGTCTAATTTGTCTTCGGTACTCCCTGTATATTTTACAGTGGTACAGTCGCTGCTCTTTTGGTTTGTATTAAAGGTGCTGATTCTACTTGTCTTTCCTGTATTCGTTAGACTGAACCGCAGTCGTCCGGATTGAGTTACCAGACAGAGAGGATTTTCATTTTCCTCAATCTCCATGTTTTCTATTCCTAGTGGTTCAAAATCTGAATAGGGCGAGAAGAAGAGGTTTCTATCGGGATATTTTTCTAACTCATCGTTGAGGAGACAGGAGGTATAGGGCGAAAGTGGTTTTGATTTGTCGACAAAACAGACGTGTTGGATGCTGGGGAAGAGTGCTACGACATGTTCTTCGATGCTTCCAAAAGATCTTGATACAGAATTTTTGACGAGTATATTGAAGTTTGATGCTATTTTTATTGTTTCGAGCTGGTCGGTTGATTCAGTTATGTCTTGTATGGCGTTGAAACCAAATATTAATATTCCTAGTGCAATGATACTTATTAGTGCATAGGTTAGAGGTTTAGCTTGAACTTGCGCACTATTCGACATTATTTCAATTATTGTTCTAGAAATATATAAATGTTAGGTGTTTACGCAAGTATTTAGTGTGTTCGAAATCCAGATTACTAATTACTTACTATTTCTCCCACTAAGCTTCTTAGCATGTGGCCTTTTACTTTGACATTATAGAATTTCTTTAGGGGTACACGTTTTTTCACCCCTATGATTAACGGGTAGGTTCCGAACTGTCGTAGGAAGGTGGTTTTACCATCATAAATTTCTGCATAGCAGTTTTTCATGATTGTGTTGATTGGTGCGATTCTCTTTAACATAGGATGGTCGATATTCTGTCGGATGTCATTTCTCCATTTCCAATAGTATTTTTTGTTTTTTCTTATGAATTTATCTTTAGTCTCAAAGAGTTTAGTTCCTTCGAAGATCGCTACTTGACGAATGTTAATTCTTCTGAGCATTAATCCTTCATCGTAGATTTTTTTCAGCCATTTCATGTTTTCAACGTGTGTCTGTTTAGATTCATCTTTTAATCCAAAGATGATGTTGACTCCTGGGATGAATTTTGGAAGTCCATCTTCTCCTCTTTTGGATCCTAGTTTGTTGATGATTTTGATTGCTTCGTAGCCTATGTTTGGGATGGTGTTCAACATATTGCTGCGAACTACTTTGAGGTCGAAGCTTTCTATTCCAAAAGCAGCAATATTTCCGGAGGTGCAGTATTTTACTATGGCTTTTGTAATTTTATCGTCATTCTTTTTGTGGTCTTGGACAACTTTTACCGGATTGCAGTTGTCGATGTGGAGTACTATAAGATCTGGGCATGCTTCTCGTATTTGTTTGAGGAGTTCTGGAGCTTTGGGCAGGGTGTAGAAGCAGGTTTGTTTTCCTAATCTGAAGTATCTTGCCCCTAGTGTGTAGAGGGTTTTTATTTCTTCTAGAACATCTTTATTGTTTCTGAACTCTACTTTGTTTTTTAGCGGTTCGGTGCAAAATGAGCATTTACCGATATCGCACCCTTTTCCGGTTTCTATTTCGATCATTCTTAGATCTGGAATTTGATTAAGGATTGTTGCTCCGGCGATTGCGTATTCAGCCGTTTTATCGTAGGGGAAGGAGTATAATGTGGGGTCGACTTTTTGAAATACTTCAGGATCTACTTTTTCTGTTATTTTTCCGCCATGGAGTTGTGTTCCAAAAATTGCTGGCCCGGTTAATATCTTTTCTGCGTTGATGTCTTGGATTAATTTGGTGACTTCATTAAGGGTTCCAGGCATTGCGGAGAGATACTTTCCGGGGACGTGGACTCCTAGAATTACGATGAGTATTTTGGTTTCTTTTAGGATAGCTCCTATTCTTTGCGCGTTTTTCGTTAGATTGTAGGTAAAGATGTCTGACTTTTGTTTTGTTGTAGGTACTTTTATTTTTGAATCGTATTTTTTGTAAAATCTTAAATCATCTATGGTCAGATAGGTTGCGTCTGCTTTCTTTACTTTTTTTAGATAGCCGGCAACATAGCGAGGATAGGTCCCGAGGTAGGGCGGAACGCCTAGTCCGGCTGCTTCATCAGTATAACAATCGAGAATGGTGTACATAGCTTATATGAAGAGAGTTTTGTTTAAAAAGATAGGTGTAGGGGAGTTATCTTACGCTCTGCATTTGTAGACAAATGTAGGTGGGATGTTTTTCCAGATGACTTTTGATTTTTTAACATTTGAGAAATGAGTATCTAATAGCTTTCGGAAGTGAGCGGCTGAGGGGAGGAGCATTCCATGGAGGTAGGCGAATGCATAGAATTCTCCCTCTTTTTTCATGGATCCCCTTATTTCGGTAAGTAGCTCTTTTTGTAGATTTTTTTTGAATGATGCCCATGGAAGTCCAGAGATGATGGTATCGCAGTGAGTAATATTGTGTTGAGAGAGATAGTGTTTGAGGTTCACGCCGCTATCGGTATAGATGGTTGCATCGGGGCAGCGTGTTGCCGTTTCTTTTGCAAAGAACGGGTTGATTTCTAATACGAAAAAGGTGGCCTCTTTGTTCATCTTTTGTAGAATCTTTTCGGTGAATACTCCTTGGCCAGAACCTAATTCTACGATGCAACTTGATGGATCGGAAGGTATGTTCTTGGTAATGAGTTCAGCAAGTTCTTGGGATGATTCCATGACTGATCCTGTCCTTTTCGGATTTTTTATAAATTCTCGGAGATAGTCCATCTTTTTTTCCATTGAGATTTGCACTTCTCTCGGGATTATATATGTTTTGTTTCTGATGTTGCGGTTAAGGCTTAGTAGAAAGTCTCACTTCGTTCGGATTACCAGCTTCGAAATCTTGCTTCTAGGATATTAAGGCTGACAT
>JAQBWB010000076.1 GCA_027623355.1 Nanobdellota archaeon
AATCTCAGGAATTTCGAAGATGGTTGCTTTAGCAGCCTACGAACGCTAGTGACTATGCTATGCACATACAATAATAACGCACCTTTATAAAAAAAACACAACCTAGGACAATTATGGACCATAAAGTAACCTTCAAACAGCTAAAACTCCTTCCAGAGCTAGAAAGAGCGCTAGAAAAGCAAAAGTACACTATTCCCACCCCAATTCAAGAAAAAGCAATTCCGAGCCTATTAGAAGGAAAAGACCTTATCGGAATCGCACAAACAGGCACCGGAAAAACAGCAGCATTCGTTCTTCCCATTCTTCAAAGAATGAAACAACCCTCAAACAAAGTCAAAGCACTAGTATTAGCTCCTACAAGAGAACTAGCCGCACAAATAGGAGAAAGCTTCGCTGCATACGGAGAATTCCTTAAGTTCAGACACACCACTATTTTCGGAGGAGTCGGCCAAGGAAAACAAGTCCAGGCAATAAGGCAAGGGGTAGATATCGTTATAGCAACTCCCGGTAGACTACTAGATCTTATCAACCAACGAAAACTATCATTAAGCGACGTTGAATTCTTCGTCCTAGATGAAGCAGATCGTATGCTAGATATGGGATTCATTCCAGACATTAAGAAAATCATCTCCCAATTACCAAACCATCGTCAATCTCTATTTTTCTCAGCAACCATGCCCTCTCAAGTAAACGAATTAGCAAAGAGACTCCTAAAAAACCCGGTCCACGTCGAAGTAACACCTCAAGCAACCACCGTAGAAAAAATAGAACAAAGAATCTTTTTCGTGGACACCCAAGAAAAAGAACAACTACTCCGCTACATCCTAAACCAAAAACATCTTACAAGTGTATTAGTCTTTACAAGAACTAAACACAAAGCAAACAAAGTAGCACAATTCCTAACTAAACATAAAATATCCTCAGATGCAATTCACGGAAACAAATCACAAGGAGCAAGAACCCAAGCCATTAGAAACTTCAAAACAGGTAAGGTAAGGGTACTTGTCGCAACCGACATCGCAGCACGAGGAATAGACATCGACAACATCTCTCACGTAATCAATTTCGAACTTCCAAACGAACCAGAAAGCTATGTCCATAGAATAGGAAGAACCGCACGTGCAGGAGCAGAAGGAACTGCCTATTCATTTTGTGCAGCAGAAGAAAGAAGCTATCTCAATTCAATTGAAAAATTAATAAAGCAAAAAATAGAAGTAATTTCCCATCCTCACCATTCCGATGCAGCACAAACCGCAGTAGGTTCTGCATCGAAACCTCCGCCAAAATATAATAGAAGATCCAATAGACACGCAAGACCCCAGAAAAAATCAAAACGAAGCTTCAGAAGGCGATAACCATGGTTGAAATAAAGGGGCAAGAATTCGAACAAGTATCCATCACTAATTCTTATAATAGACGCGCGCTTCAATACAAGAACAAAATAATCGAATATCTAAAAAGCTTCAAATTAACCGAAGATGATGTAAAGATTCCATTAGAAAAAATGGGCATGAAAAAGGCACAAGCATCAGTTGCATGGTATTTCATGGAAAGACACCTCTTCTTTAGCTACAATGGATCAGGAAAATTCGTTGAAAATCTAGCAATGGCTGAGCAAGTAATCAGACATTTCATGGAAATGATCATAGAAAAAGAAATAACAGTCGATGAATTCATCAACCTCTTCGCAGAAGATAGAGACATCCTAAAACAAAGAAAGCATGCAAGAACCGTTCTCGGAATGGATGAAGAATCCACAGACTTCGAAACTATGCATCAAAATTTCAAAAAACTAGCAAAAAAACATCACCCCGATATGCCGGGTGGAAGTACCGAAAAGTTCAAAGAAGTCAACAGCGCTCACAAAATTCTAAGAAAAGAATTATCTTAATTCACCACTGCCATTAGATAACCATACTATTTATATACAAACCGCCATTCTATAGTAGTATGCCTAGATTCGAACGTTCAAGAGAAGGAAAAAGAGATTTCCGAAGAGGTAGCTCTAGTAGAGACGAACCTAGTAGCGGCGGATATCAAGGCCCTAAAAGCAAAGGAAGCTACTCAAGAAACCGAGAAAGCCGCTATGGTGAAGGTAGACGAGAATTAGAATTAACAAAAGTTACCTGTGCAGAATGCAAAAAAGAATGCGAAGTTCCCTTCAAACCAACCTCAAAAAAACCCGTATTCTGTCGAGACTGTTTTTCAAAGAAAGAAGGCAACTCAGATAGACGAGAATCAAGTTACGAAAGACCCAGAAATGGTTCTAGCTATGATAAACCAAGAAGAGAATCAAGTTACGAAAAACCAAGTAACGATGACAACAAAAGCATCCATGAAAAGCTAGACAAAATCATGCAAGCTCTAGATATTGAATAATCTTCTTAAATACAAAACAGTTATATATTCTAAAAAACTTTCTATTTGAATAAGATGAAAGGTAACTTCAAATGTCCAAAATGCAGTGCTTCTGAAAACGAAGTAGGATAAATTAGAGCTGCAGGAGGATTCTGGAGCAAAATCTTCGACATCCAAAACAAGAAATTCCAATCAATCAGCTGTACCAACTGCGGCTACACCGAATTCTACAAAAAAGGAAAAAAATCTGGCGAAAACATCATCGACTTCCTAACTCGCTAAAGAACTCCTGAAGTAAAAACCACATATAACACACTAGCAGCTACTAAAGAAGCAATATTAATCAGTAATCCTTTCTTCATTTTTGTTCTAGTCTCAACTCCAATAAAGTACATCACCAAAGCAACAGAAATAAATCCACCAATATGTGCAAAATGTCCAATCCCATCCTCAATGGGATTCAAAACACCAGCAATATCGGCATAGAGTGTAAGCCACCCAACAAACATCACAGGCAAAGGAAATAACAACTCATACGTAAGGTGAAATGGATCGAGTAAAATAGCAGCTGCAATCAACCCCATCAACGCACCAGATGCACCTAATCCTCCAACATGATCACCCAAAAACACGAAATGAATCAATGAACTAAACACACCAGAAACAATAAGGGCTCCGAAATAAATCATCGCAGTCTTCAATATTCCTAAATGCTTCTCCACAATCCTACCAAAAATAAAGATGCCTACACAATTCCCCGCGAGGTGAATCGCATTAGCATGCAAAAACCCTGCAGTGATCAAACTATGAAACCGAAAAAAAAATAAATCTGATGGATACAAAATAAGTCCACTCAAAACCTCTCTACTTAACGAAAAACTCCAAATAAACATAACTACATTAATCAAAATAATCGAGAAAGTAAATTTAGCAGCAATAACAAAAGAAAAAAACAAACTAAAGGGTTTCAACAACTCCTCAACATCCTTTTTGTTAAACAACACCAAAAACAACGTTACCGGAGTCAGTAGAATGTGCCCAATCAATGTCCAGATAAACTGTGATTCAGATTCAATCTTCGCCATATCAACAAAATGAGCAAATGACTATATAAGGTTTTTCGCAATCAGCCCCTGTTTAGATCTCCAAACTAAAAGAATAAGAATTAAACGCCTAGAGGTCTATAAGCATCTGATGAAATAGTTATTTCTTCTTTCGCAAGTAAAAGAACCAGAAAATAAATCCGACCACAAAAACATGTTCTACTATCGTAAACCACCAAGAATGATAAGACACTAATGCTCGAACCTCTAGAAAAGGTAAAGGGAAAAAGTGATTGTACCCTGAGCGCTGATGCGTCAAGAAATCCACAACAATATGTGATACCATCCCAACAAAGAACGAAATCCATTTCTTAAATAAAAAATAAGAAATCAACAATAACAGTAACACCAACACAAACGAATGCATCAGTTTGGTAATTGAATGAAAAAACGAATGATGAAACAAATCATGTAACACATCCACAAACCAAGTATCAATTCCAATATGTCCTACATACCCTAAAGCCAAGAACACATCCGGCAACATCGCCCCCCAGAAAGCAAGTTTCTGCTGCTGCAAAGTACCTTTCAAATATAACAAATACCCAATAATGCCGTGAGAATAAGTCCTCATAAATCAAGAAAAAATAACTGAATATATAAAACGTTCTTTTAACCATAGAAAGTATCAAACATTGAACGTATGTGCATAGCATCCTAAGGTCGAAATTCTTTCACCTTTCAAAAGCAGGTGCGTTGCGAGGGGTC
>JAQBWB010000006.1 GCA_027623355.1 Nanobdellota archaeon
CAGGAATTTCGAAGATGGTTGCTTTAGCAGCCTACGAACGCTAGTGACTATGCTATGCACATACCAAAAGAGAGAACATTTAAAAAGAATTCCCAGTTCACAAGCACTATGAAGAAAGCACTTATTACAGGAATTACAGGCCAGGACGGATCCTATTTAGCAGAATTTCTCCTAGAGAAGGGATACAAAGTATTCGGTATGTATCGTAGAGCATCTACAGAAACCTTTGAAAGAATTAACCACATCAAAAACAAAATAACTCTAATCAGCGCAGATCTAACAGACTTAAGTTCCATCATCAATACCATCAAAGACACCCAACCAGACGAAATCTACCATCTAGGGGCACAAAGCTTCGTTCCAGCATCATGGTCTCAACCTCTTTTAACGGCAGAAATCACCGCGCTCGGCACCACAAGAATGCTAGAAGCAATTAAAATTGTAAATCCTAAAATAAAATTCTATCAGGCAGGTTCAAGCGAAATGTTCGGAAAAGTACAAGAAACACCGCAAACCGAAACCACTCCCTTTTATCCAAGATCCCCCTATGGAGTTTCAAAAGTATATGCTCACTGGATCACCAAAAATTACCGAGAAAGCTTCAATCTCTTCGCAGCAAACGGAATCTTATTCAATCACGAGTCACCACGACGCGGCAAACAATTCGTAACCAAAAAAGTAACCGAATCCGTAGCAAAAATAAAGTTAGGATTACAAACAGACCTTTTCCTAGGAAACCTAGACGCAAAGCGTGACTGGGGATTCGCAGGCGATTATGCAGAAGCCATGTGGCTAATCCTGCAGCACGACGAACCAGACGATTTTATCATTTCAACAGGAGAGATGCATTCCGTAAAAGAACTCTGCCAAGCTGCCTTTGAACACGTCGGATTGAATTGGGAGGACCACGTAAAAATCGATAAGAAATTCCTAAGACCAGCCGAAGTTGACCTTCTCGTAGGCGACTCAACCAAGGCAAAGAACGTTCTCAAGTGGGAACCCAAGGTAAAATTCAAAGAACTCATTCAGAAGATGGTCGACGAAGATCTCAAAACACAAGAACTCCTTATGAAAAAGTAATTTCTTCTACAATTGACAATACTGACGCCCATTGAGATTCATTTAGAATCTCATAAGTTCACCGTGCCCGAGTATTGTAATAAAAAGCCATTCTACAAACATTATTAAATGAAATTGCACTCATCCTCGATATGGAAAAATTTATCCAAATAGTCATGGGTTGGAATGAAGCATCCGGAAAACAAGTCTCCGATAAGGAGCACTATGGCATGAATCCTATTCGCGTGATGCAGAAACGTGGCTACACTTGTGAGGTCTGGACCCTAAAAAAACCTAATCAAAAAGACTACGAGCTATTAAACGCTCTTCCAATCCGAAGATTCTCCTCCACCTGGGAACTCCTCAAAGCATTAAAGAAAGACAAACAAGTAAAATTAGTCCTCGCAAATTTAAGACCGTTTCTACCTGCATTACTTTCACCGTTCACCGGAAAAAAATGCATTCTTCTACCACACACCTACGAATTAGGCTCAAATGCACTAATAAGAAAAGTCTCCCTCTTCTGTATGAAGCGTTTCAAGAAAATCATCGCACTAACTCCCTTTGAAAAAGAAATTTATGAAAAAAACGGAATAGCTAAAGAAAACATCACCCTTCTACCCCACGCAATCGATGTAACCTTTTTTTCAGCAACCGAAAAAGCAAATAAAGAGGCAGTAAGAAATCTTTACGATCTAAATGAAGACAACTTTATCATAACCTCAGTCTCAAATTTCAGAAAGTTCAAGAATGTAGATACCATCATCGAAGCGTTTGGTATATTTCAACACAAACACCCAAAAGCAAGACTTCTTATCGTTGGAGCAAATCAATTTAACAATCCTCGTTACAAAGACCAATCAGCAAGACGTTTCAAAGATGTCCAAAATCCAGAAGATACAGTGAGAAAACTCAAATTAGCAGACAAAGTCATCTTTACAGGTAGCCTCAACTACAAGCAAGTCCGCAACATCTTCGCAATAACAAACCTCTTCGTCAACAATTCAGATCCCGAAACCATGGGAATCTCCGTATACGAAGCAGCAGCCGCAGCAATCCCGCTCTGTCTATCTGATATAGGTTCATTTACAAGCGTCTTCAAAGACCATGCCCTCTACTCGCCACCCAGAAGCAAAGAATTACTAGCAGTAACCTTTGAACAGTATAAAAATGACAAAACACTCATGCAACAAAAAGGAAAAGCAGTCCAAAAATTAATGAACAATTACGATTACGAAATTTTCATAAAAAGACTAGAACAATTCTATAACGAACTACTTGTTAAGTAACGATCGTAATAACCGCTTCTCATCTGGACCAAGACCGCCTAACAAGAAAAAAACACCAAAGAAACTAACTATTCCTCCTGCAACACTAACGAGCAAATGCACATTGAGAAGGCGCACAACCACCAGACTCATAGCCACGCCTGCAATCATAGGCCTACAAATCAATGAAAACAACGGTAGAGGATAACCATGTTTCGAGCTAAAGTAAAGGAGGGAAAAAAACAAGATAAGATACGAAGAAACCGTAGCATACGCAGCTCCCTGAGCACCATACCGAGGTATCAACATCAAATTCAATCCTAAATTAGCAATAGCAGTAATCACAGTGGCAATCGTAAACAATTTCTGCTTATCAATAGCATTCAATAGATAACCTAACAAATGGGTCAGGAAAATAAACAGTACCGACCAGCTCAGAATCTGTAGTAACGGACCAGCCCTCACAAATTCAGGACCAAAGACAAACGGCATGATTCTATCAGCAAGGATAGTTAAACCAATCACAGCAGGAAATCCAATCGTAAACAGATAAGAAAACACCTTATGATACAAATGCGTTAACTGCTTTCGCGAATTAGTGTCAAACATGCGCGACATCGTAGGAAAAGAAGCGGTAATGACTACAGCTGGAATAAAAGAGAGAGCATTGACAATAGAAAAAGAGGCACCATACAATCCCGTTTCAGAAAACGTAGTCATACTACCCAGCATGAGGGTATCAATACGGTAATAGATTCTCTGAAATACAAGCGTAAACCAAAACGGCAGTGATGCAGTTACTAAAGTCTTCCAATAGGCAAAATCAAAACTAAAAGAAGGAACAACAAAATTCTTTTTCAACACAAAATAGCTATACCCACAAACAATCAACTGCACCGCAATCAATCCTACTACTAACCCTACCAATCCATAACCAAGAAACAATGAGGCTGCTCCAAACACCAAACCTAAACTCTTAAGCAATGTACGAGCGGTCAACACAAAACGATTCCGTTCGTGAGCATTGAATACCGTATTCGCCAACCGAACAAACAAATACAGCTGTTCATAAATCATGACCAGGACAATAACAAGAAAGATCTCTCGAGCATCAGGAATAAAGAATGCAATCACTAATGCAATCCCATACACGAACCACGTAAGAAAAAACCTCAAGGTAAAAGCATTGTCAAGAAATTTCTTAGTCTTTTCTGGATGTTTAGAGATTTCACGAAAGAGATACGTCCGCATCCCCAAGTGCGAAAAAATCAAAGCAACATTCACAAACGCAAACGCATAGCTGTACTTACCAAATCCATTATCGCCTAAGTAATGAGAAATAACAATAACAAGAAGGAACGAAAAGACATTGCCCAAAACTTCAGAAGTAAACAAAAGCCCAGCATTTTTGGCTATCTTTTTTGCCACCGTCATGGTGCAAATAAGCAAGAAAGTCTTTATAAACCTGATGATATTAATCAACACTGTAGCGAGCAGACGGTACAAACCAAAAGTTTAAAAGTCGCTATCTATTCCGCATAGTATGAACAAAAAATCATGCCCATCAAAGAATAGAGGAATTAATATCAGGTAACAACATGAAGGCAATAATCGTAGCAGCAGGCATGGGAAATCGACTTCTCCACATGACGAAAAATGTACCTAAATGTATGCTCAAGGTAAGAAATACCCCTCTACTACATCATCTTCTTGAGAACTTTAAACAGAAAGGAATTGAAGATATTAGCATCGTAAAAGGATTTCTTAAAGATAAAATTGTTGCAGATAATGTAAAATCCTATTACAACGATGAATATTCAACAAACAACGTAGCCGCTTCATTGATGAAAGCTGAATCCGAATTAAACGACGACTGTATAGTCTCATATGGAGATATCATGTATGATGCATCAGTAATAAACCAACTGCTAAAATCAGAAGGAGATATCGTCATAGCAGTAAAAGAGCAATGGCAAACAAGATACGAAAAAAAATCTCCGGAAGATTTAGAGGGTGCCGAAAAAGCAATTTTTAAAGAAGGCATTGTCGAAAAAATTGGAAGAAGCCTTTCTAAAGAAGCAAATGGCGAATTTATAGGGGTTGCAAAATTCTCAAAAAAAGCAATTGAACAGCTAACAGCAACATTCAAAGAGATGGACATTGATGAAAAATTCCACGATGCATCTACACTAAAAGTAGCATATCTCTCTGATATGATTCAAGAGTTAATAAAGAGAGGAATGACCGTAAAAGCGATAGCCATTCAAGGAAATTGGGTAGAAATAGATAACTTAGATGATCTCAAGGCAGCCGGTGGTCAAATCACCTCAGAAAAAATAACTCCAGAAAAAAGAAGAGCACTACTTAAGAAAACGTTGCAAGAAAAGGGATTTGTCAGAGCGATAGAGGCTCACAACGGCATTTCGTCAATCATCGTCAACAATAGCATCCTCCCAGACAAAACATGTTTTGATGCAGTATGGATCTCTTCGCTTACCGAATCAGCTGCGAAAGGACAGCCCGACATCGAAGTGATGGGATTTGAATCCAGATTAAAAACCGTTCAAGAGGTCATGGACGTCTCGAATCTTCCAATCATCATTGATGGGGACACCGGAGGAGACATCAATGCTTTTGAGATGTTTGTTCAAAGAGCGGAGGCTCTTGGTACGTCCGTAATCATCATCGAAGACAAAGTATATCCCAAAAGAAATTCATTAGATGCAGAATCAGAACAACTATTAGCAGATCCGTTTGAATTCGCAAAAAAGATACAAAGAGGAAAGCAGACCCAATTAACGGATGATTTCATGATTATCGCAAGAATAGAATCACTCATCGCAAACATGGGTCAGGAAGATGCTCTAGAACGAGCAAAAACGTACCTAGAAGCCGGTGTCGATGGCATCATGATTCATTCTAAAAGTAAAGATGGCAAGGAAATTTTGGATTTTGTGAAGGAATTTAAAGTAAGATTTCCCACCGCAACAGGTCCATTAGTCAGTGTTCCAACAACCTACAATGAGTTAACCGAGGAGGAATTAAGAGAGGCAGGATTTTCCATTGTTATCCATGCTAATCACCTCATAAGAGCTTGTATCAAAGTGATGCAAAATACATGCATATCTATCTTAAAAAACGGAAGATCTTTAGAAGCATCAAAAGATATCAGCACAGTTGCTGAACTTTTTGATTTAGTGGGGTTCTCTGATATTAAGACAAAAGAGAAATCCCAAGAGATAAAAAATGACAGCTGAATTAAAGCGAATGGGCGAGAATTTTCGATGTATCCTTAACGACCTAAAAAGAAGACCACAAGACGCTGCAAAGGATCTTGAAGTACAAGAGCAAGACATCATGGATATCATCGAGGGTAAAACTGCCCTAAGTCATGATATCGTCGAAAAAGCAACAAAAGTTTGGCCTGTTAATGCCCGAGATTTTTTCTTATTAAATGATGACTGTCCGACAGGTCTTAAAATTATGCGCAAAGAAGAATCTGAAAAATCAGCACGAATAATGGACCGTGGCGGAGCTCCCTACTACGAGTATCGCGACACCGTCGCTTCGAGTTTGGCATTATTTAGGCCTGAATGGATTCAAGAAGAGTGTTTTGTCGAAGATAACGATCCAGAAAACCCAAAAGTCCAATGGAACAACGGACACTTCATGCATCAATTTACATATTTCAGAGGCCATGTAAACTTTTACTACCGAGATCAAGAAGGAAACAAACAAGTATTTGTTACCGAAACCGGAGATTCAATGTATATTACTCCGTTTGTCCCCCACACGTTTACCACAAGAAACAACCCTGAAAATAAAAAAGGATTGATTCTGGCATTAACATACGGCAACAAGGTAGTAGGAGAAGCCCAGCAAGAATTATCTGCCTTAGGAAAAGAACTCTCTTCCCAATTTGCCTTGAATTTTACCTCAAAAGAAAAAGCATGTGGCGACTTAATTACCTTTTACAAAGATGGTGCCTCAATATCTTCAGAAGAGTTAGCTAAAAGAGCCGACATCCCAAAAGAACGTCTAGCCTCTTATGAAGAAGGAGCTACCCTACCTGAAATTTCGCAAGTAGCTAAAATAGCATCTGCATTGAGTATAAATACCAAAGAATTATTACCCTTTGATGAAATTGAAAAAAAAGTAATCACCCAAAAACATAGTGAAGGAAAGAAATGGATGTTTGCGGATGCCTACGAAATGATTTCAATGGCTCAGACAAAAAGTCTACCAAATTCGAAAGCGATTGAATGTACTATTATCAAAGAAGGGGATAGGGAATTAGATATCAAAAACGGGCTACACCAATATATCTACAATGTCGGAAAAACGCCTGTCAAAGTGTTCTGGGAAAAAGAAGGTCAGCAGTATGAGGAGACCATTAATCAAGATGATTCATGCTACATAGAGCCCTTCGTCCCTCATTGTTTCCGAGGAAAAGGAAAAATCATCATCTTGCGTATTGGGGGAAGAATTGCAGGGGGACCACAAATCGAACTTTCCTTGATAGGGAAAGGAAATTCAAAAAGAGCGATCGGAGAAACCCTACAGTGGTTTAATCCTAACGGAAAATCATGATCTCTCAAGCAAGCTAAAAAATATTCCAAAAATAAAGTGAAAGCCATTATAATTGCTGCAGGACCGTCTACAAGACTAAAACCTATTACCATTACCGTTCCAAAATGCATGCTCAAAATAAAAAATAAGGCAATCATCGAGCACGCTATGGATGCCTTCAAAACGAACGGAATTCTCGACTTGAGTATCATCAGAGGGTACAAAAAAGAAAAAATATCTTTCCCAAATGTAACCTATTTCGAAAACAGTGATTTTATGACTAATAATATTCTCCATTCTTTAATGAACGCAAGACCCAAGATAGAGCAAGCAATTTCATCAAAAGAGGACATAATAGTATCTTATTCTGATATTTGGTACGAACCAGCCGTGGTCAGGCAATTAATCCAATCAAAAGAACTCATTTCTGCAGTAGTAGATACCGATTGGGAAGAGTATTACGAAGGAAGAACAGATCATCCGATTGAGGAGGCAGAAAATGTCATTTTTGATGATTCGCAACATATCCTTAAGATTGGAAAACACATCATTACCGAAAAAAAACTAAAAGAAAACCAAGGAGAGTTTATCGGGTTATGGAAATTCACTCCAGAAGGAGCACAGATATTCTTAGATACATTCGATCAATTGAACAACAAGCTAGGCATGACAGACCCCTACCAAAATACCAAAGAATGGCAGAAATCATACATCACCGATATCTTCCAAGAATTAACCGATAGAAATGTAAAAATCCATGTGACCGTGATCCAAAAAGGCTGGAAGGAATTCGATACGGTGCAAGATTTCAAAAAGGCAGGCGGAGAATTGCCTGACCAAACGGAGTAAAAAATGAAGACAATACAAATACCTCAAGAACTATTAGCGAAGATAGAAGTGCGAGCTAAAGAAGCAAACTTTACCTCGGCAGAAGACTATGTAGTCTATATATTACGAAAAGTACTCGAAGATTCGCAACCTCAAAAATCGAAAAAAGACCTAGAAGCTCAAGAGGACGAAATAAGAAAAAATCTCAAAGACATGGGTTACATCGATTGAGAGATCTCATCTAAATGTTTTTGAAATCGCGGTTTTAAAACAGAAACCAATGCTTTATTTTTAGAAACTAAATTATCTTGTTCTGAAGGATCTTTCTTCAAATTATACAATTCCCATCCCGCAGGAGTTTTGATCATTTTGAAACCATCGATACGCATAGAAAAAACATTGTTTCGCTCAGGAGAAGGCCATGGCCCTCCCAAACCACCAGTTTCGCTAAAAGCAACTCTATCTTTAGTTTCAGAACCAGTTATAAGCGGCATCAGCGATTTACCCTGGATCTTCTCAAAAGATGCATCCTCAGTAACGTCCAAAAGCTCAAGTAACGTAGGCATAATATCGATGGTGCGAACCTGAGAAGCGATTCCACAGGGTTGCATCCCTGGTATCAACATTGAGCAGAAAATCTTGATCGTAGTATCGTACAGAAAAGAGCCATAACAACGCTCACCCTCTTTTTCACCATTCCCAGTTCCATGGTCATTATGAATAACAACAATAGTATCTTCAAGCAATCCACTCTTCTCAAGATAAGCATACATTTTTTTAACATACGAATCAAGCTCACCCAGTGCAGCATTATAGGCAGCAGTGTTTTTTTCAATATCACCAAACTCATCACACGACTTCAAATACGAGTTAACATAGGATGCATGCATCTTACTATATTGTAGTATTAAACAAAACGGTTTATCTTTAACCGAATCCAGAATAGAGGTATGAGTTTCAAATAAATCATCCTTCATCTCATCGTGGCTAGAATATAAATCAAAACCAGGCTGAGGTGCTAAAGAGGTGTTAAACATATTCCACCCAGTAATATAACCTAGAACCTCAAGATACTGTCCTAAATTCTTACAGGTATCTTTACGGTAATCATATGCCCGATAATAACCATTAACTCCATTCCGGTAGGGATACAAACCAGTTAAAAGAGAGTGAACCGATCCCACCGTATACGGTGCTGCCGTAATCATATTAGAAAAATGGACTCCTTTCTGCAGTAATGATGATAAAAAAGGACATAAACTAACCCTATCAGCACGTAATCCATCCATAAGCAAAAAAAGAACGTTCTTTTTCTTCATAGTGATTTCAAGCGTACAGCAATACGCCTTTTCTCCCCCTCTTGTTTTAAATCAGCAACCTTCTGACGTAAACGGGTTGCCATCTTAACCACAACCTCCTGCTTTTCTTTAACAAGATTGTGTTTTTCATCAGGATCATTAACAAGATCATATAACTCTACCACCCCACCTTGCACCTTGCCAGTTCTCCTACACAAAGCAGCTTTTTTCGAAGCTGCCATGATAAATTTATAACGAGAATCTCGTATTGACTGTTTTCGTTGTAAATAAGATTCCTCCATAAACACAAAATCTCTTCGCTTACCGGATAAGATATCAGAACCATCAAAAGAGTCTGGAGCATAAGAGATTCCTGCAGCAGACAAAACCGTAGGAATAACATCCTCTAATTGAACAAACCCCTCCCCTATACTCGCATTAATACCCTTACCAGAAAATATCAGAGGAACATGCGTTGTAACATCATACAATCCACAATGCTCAAAGAAGATATCATGCTCTGTCAAACTCTCACCATGATCCGAAAGAAGTACAATAATAGTATCCTCATACAATCCTTGTTTCTTAAGACCCTCCACAAACCTACCGATCATACTATCGATATAGGCTATTGCGCCATAATAGCGTCCTATGATGTCCGCTATGTTCTCACGCGGATCGAAAACCGTTTTGTAAAAGGATATTAATTCCGAGGAAAAGTTGAGATCTTTAATAACATCAAGAAATAATCGATCATCCTTAACATCTCTAAAACGAGAGGCAAAGGGTTCAGGAACCCCATACGGCATATGAGTATTTTTATATTCTAAATACATAAAAAAAGGCGTATCCCTGTCATGGTTTTTCAAAAGTGAAAGAGCTTCCTTTGTCTCTTTTTTGCCTCTAACCGTTCTCCGAACACCATCAGTTACCTTTTTTGGCAAAGCCATGTAAAAAGCGCTCTTCGCTAGCTTCGAAAAAAAAGGAATCTTCGAAACCACACTCGAAAACTTCTTAACAAACGTTTTCTTATGATATGTATCGGTAGCAACATAATCAAAACCTCTAGATCTCCAACCACTCAGCTCCTTGCAAGAATAGGTACTATAGCCCTGCTCCCGAAGAATTTCCTGTAAAAATTTCCCACCCGTATCAAAAAAACCATCAATAACATCCTGGGTAATAATAAAATCAAGTTTATCGTTAGGCACTAAATGTCGACCACCCAAAAAAGAGACACGAGAAAAATCAGTAACAATATGCGATGAGTACGCTTGAGTAAAACGAGTTCCTTTTTTTGCCAATGCATCAATATTCGGAGAAACATTTTTAGGAAAGCCATAGCAACCTAAAGCACGCGCCCTACACGCATCAATAGTAATGAAGACAATGTTAGGTTTTCCCATTACCTCAAGAAGTCAATTCGTTTTTATAAATCTATAGTAAACCTGATAAAATTCCCTTCAAATCATCAGAGGTAACCATTCTAGGATTATTCCCCATGCGTTGCGGATTAAAACCGTGTTCAACAATAAGATCAACATCCGTAACTCGTGCAGCAGATAAAGTAGTAGCTAATCCAATTGACGTCATCAAAGAGGTTAGTTTTGCTTTAGCTTCAGCACCATCCTTAGCACCAAGCAAACCAAGTAATTCATCCATACGCTGCCGAGCATCTTCAAGAGTAATACCCTCCTGAACACTTTCACCATCAATACCGCAGTTATATTCAAAAAAAGAAGGTAATGTCAATCCAACCGCCTGACCATGAGCAACATCAAAATAAGAAGTCATGGGATACGATACAGCATGCGGTGCAGTAGTACTTGCGATCTCAATAGCCTGTCCAGCAAAATTAGCTCCCAATAACATATTTTCGCGAGATTCCTGGGTAGGAGCACTAACCGCCTGGTACAAATTGTCGATGACCAAATGTAAAGCCTTCTTGCTCAATACTCTAGAAGCAGGAGTAGATTTCACAGACCAATAACTCTCAATCGCCTGGGCTAAAGCATCAATGCCACTACTAGCAGTTATTGAAGAGGGAAGATCCATACTAAACGTAGCATCTAAAATAGCGTAATCAGGCAGATTCGACTCATGTGTCAACGAATATTTTGTTTTGCCAATATAGACAACGGAATATTTATCTGATTCACTTCCGGTACCAGCAGTAGTAGGAATCATAATCGAACCAACAGTTCTGTCAGCAATCTCTGCATCACCCTTCACCATTGCTTCAATATCACCAGTCTGATGCACCAACAAAGCAATAGCTTTTGCCATATCAATCACACTTCCACCACCAACACCAATGACCAAATCACAGTTCTCTTGCTTACAAATCGCAATTCCTTTCTCTACATCACCCATCTTAGCATTGACTTCAAAATCAGAGAAACGAAAAACTGAGTATCCTTCCAAAAGAGGAGCAAGCGCCCTTTCAGCGCCACAGTCAGTGTAAGATTGCTTGCCCGTAACCAATAGAATCTTAGTAGGAGTAATTGTTTCTAAAACGGCATCAAGCTTAGAGATACATCCTTGGCCAGAGATAATCTCATGAGTCATTTCTGCAAAAACTCCATGAAAGCTTTCTTATTTTCTTGAGGGCTAGTAGTGGGACGACCTAAATCTTTACGCGCACCTGGAGTGATACCAACCTCTAACAAAGCAGGACCCTCGCAACTAGCAAGCTTTCCTAACGCAGCCTTCAACGATTTTTCATCAGTAGCAGTAAACACCTGCGCATATCCACAATCCTTTGCGATAGAGGCAAGTGAGAGATCAGATGCAGCAGTAGGTTGCCCCCCGACCGAATCATGAACGCCGTTATTGAAAACAACATGTTTAAAGTTTTTACAAGATTGCGATCCAATAACTGCAACACTCCCCATATGCATCAAAAAGGCACCATCTCCATCAAAACAATAGACCTCTTTATTCAGCTCCAAGGCAATTCCTAGAGCAATGGAGGAAGCATGGCCCATAGAACCAACCGTTAAAAAATCTCGAGCGTGACTTTCTTTTCTCTCCTCTCTCAGTTCAAACAATTCACGTGAAGTTTTACCAGTTGTAGAAACAACCACTGCATCTCCCACCGCGTCAACAACGAAACGTAAAGCCTCCTCACGACTAAGGGAATGTTCAGAAGGATTGGCAATGTTACTATAAGCATCAAACGTCCCATTTCGAACTAAAATGGCATACGGCATCTGTTTTTCTTTAATTACTAAAAAAGCAGTATCCAAACAAGCCTGAGCTTCCTTTATATCCTCTGGCAAGACTGCATAAGAAATGCCCATCGCATCAAAAACAGCAGAAGTAACCTTGCCCTGCTTTACGTGCTGAGGTTCATCCGAAACTCCAGGCTCCCCTCTCCATCCTACAATCAAAAGCATAGGAATACTATACACCTCGCTATCCGTTAACGATAATAATGGATTAATAGCATTACCCTGACCAGAATTCTGCATATATACTAAGGGAATCTTACCAGAAGCAAGATGATATCCACTAGCAACACCAACTGCATTCCCCTCATTGGCAGCAATGAGGTGATGGGCGGCATGATCCTGCACATAGCCACAAAAATCTTTAAGCAAAGAATCAGGAACACCTGTAAAGAAATCTACCTCATGCTCTACTAGTAATGTGTAAAATGCTTCGGGGGAAATCATAGTATGTGAAAATACATCTGTTTTTAAAAACCTTTACTTCAAGGAACCATAAACATCAAAATGTTCGCTCGCAACAACCTTCCAATCAGCTTTTTTCTGGTATCGGGAGATTCCTTTTAGATAAGAATCTCGATGACTAGCAACTTTTCTGATACCTTCAGCTAATCCTTTGATATCGCGAGCAGCTACAACCTCACCACATTCAAAATCAGCAACAATTTCTGGCAATGCGCCCACATCAGTTACAACGACAGGAACCTGAAACGAAAGTGCATTATGAAGCACCCCTGACTGATAAGGGGCCCATGTATACGGTAAAACACAGACTGCCGCTCGCTTAAACAAAGCCTCCTTTTCCTTCTCCTCAACCCATCCAAAATGAGTAGTGATCTTACTAGCACTTCCCTTCAAAGCATTCGCAACTGATGTTTCAGTAGCATCATCCACCATCCTACCGGCAATGGTCAACGAATAACCCTCTAAATAATCCATTGCAGCAATCAAATCAGGAACCCCTTTAGCCTGCGAAATCATGCCCATAAAGAGAATCTCTTTACTCTTAACGGTAGAAGATGCTTGCTTACTCCACAACCCATGATAGATACACCTGATGTTAGAAGCACCATACTTTTTCTCCAAAAAGGACTTCTGTCGAGGACTATGCACAATAATAAGTGAGGATTTTGAAACAATCTTTTTTTCTAACATTGAAAGTAAGCGGTGACGCATGCCCGAACCAGTATAATGGACCTCATGTAACGTAACAACAGTAGGAACCGACAAAGAAAGTGCATGTAAAAAGGCAAGATTCAAACTATATTTTCCAAAAAGAGAAGCAACATACTCAAAGTGTACAACATCGAGTTTTTCCTTAGCGATAATTCGCTCAATCTTACTCTTAAGACTAAATGAAGTAAAATCAACAACATACTCACAACCTCCCTTAATCCGACCAATACGGATAATATTTTTTTTAGAGGCTCCCACATAGAGGTTAGCACTGTAAAGAGCAATACCATCCTTTTCTGGGGAGAAAGGACTGACTAATCCCACCTTGACCATAGACTCTTAAACTATTCAAACCAATAAAAATGCTTTGGTTTTGAGTGTATCTAGCTCATTCTCCCTCTATAAATACCAATGAAAAGGTTTAAAAAACGCCATCTATCTCTTGTAGCTATGAATAAGAAAGTATATGTGGGGTTAAGTATAGATTTAATCCATACAGGTCACCTCAATATTATCAATGAAGCCAAAAAATACGGCGATGTAATCGTAGGAGTGCTTACCGATAAGGCTATTGCATCCTATAAGGCTCTACCGTATCTTCCCTTTGAAGATCGTAAGAAAATAGCCGAGAACATTAAAGGAGTAACCAAAGTAATCGATCAGGAAACATTAGATTACGTGCCAAACCTGAGAAAGATTAAACCTGATTACGTAGTACATGGAGACGATTGGAAAACCGGAATCCAGAGCAAGACACGAGAAAAAGTTATTGCAGCTTTAATCGAGTGGGGCGGAGAACTTATTGAACCAGATTATACTAAACATATCTCTTCTTCAATGCTACGAAAATCCATCCGCGAGATAGGGACAACAGCCGAACTACGCCAAAGAAGATTAAGGAGGCTTATCGAACATAATGATATTGTCCGTGTCATGGAAGCGCATAACGGATTATCTGGACTCATCATAGAACACACCATGATCGAGACAACCCGCAGAAAAGAATTTGATGCTATCTGGGTATCTAGCTTAACCGATTCTACCGCAAAAGGAAAACCCGATACCGAATACGTTGATTTTACCTCAAGGCTCAACACAATTAATGAGATTCTTGATGCCACAACCAAACCAATCATTGTTGACGGAGACACAGGAGGCATACTCGAGCACTTCCCCATGACTGTAAAAACACTAGAGCGCACCGGTGTTTCAGCTATCATCATCGAAGACAAAGTAGGATTAAAGAAAAATTCACTATTTGGAACTGATGCTAATCAACAGCAGGACTCAGTTGAAGGATTTAGCGAAAAGATTCATGCAGGAAAACATGCGCAAGTTTCAACAGACTTCATGATTATCGCACGCATTGAAAGTTTAATTCTTAAAGCAGGAATGGAAGACGCACTCAAAAGAGCAAAAGCCTACATTGCAGCTGGAGCAGATGCTATCATGATCCACAGTAAAGAGAAAACTCCAGATGAGATTCTAGAGTTCTGTAAAGCATACGCCGAATTCGAAAATAAAGTGCCCCTAGTAGCAGTCCCTTCAACCTACAGCTCTATAACAGAGGATGAATTATCAAAGGCGGGCGTTACCGTAGTCATTTATGCAAATCACCTACTAAGATCAGCATACCCAGCAATGTTAAAGACGGCAACAAGGATTCTCGAATCAGGAAGAGCTTTTGAAGCAGAAGAACTCTGCATGCCCATTAAAGAAATTCTAGAACTAATACCCGGAACCAAATAACTCAAATAGATAGCTTTTCCGCCTTCAGTCTGCGAGATGTTCAACAATTCAACAATTTTTTGGTTTTCTGAGCAATGAAAAAAATTTAGCGGTAAAAAGCAAGACATAGAATACTCCATAGAAGGGCAACACCAAGTATAAATAGCCCAAAATATCGAGAATCAATACGTAGGCGAAAACATATTCAGTACAGGCTATTCCTCGAACAAGCATTTCGATGAAAGAGTTCGAAGCAACCATTTTGTGTTTTTTTTCAGATTTGTTAGTATTGACCGGAAAGGTTGCCTGGTGGATATATGCCATCTGATTAATGAGCAGAATAGCTCCCGTAATGGAGATACCTAAAACAAGAGACAACAAACTATGGGTAGTACGATAAAAGTGGATACCTAATCCCACGAACAAGAAGGGGGAGATGGAATTATGCCAAACCCGTTCAAGATAAATTCCATAGGAGGAAGTCTCTTTCTTAAATCGTGCAAGATTTCCATCGGTAGAGTCCAAAATAAGACTCAATTGGAGAATGACTGAGCCAAAGATGGTCCGCCCCTGAGCAAAGAGAAAAAATCCATAGAGTGTGAAAAATATGTTAACCAAGCTCAGCTGATTAGCAGTAATGGGAGTCTTAGCAATCAAAGGCACCATCGGACGGCAAATAGGGTGATACACAAAACGGAACAGAACACTTCGTTCAATACGGGATTTACGCATAACCTCCAAATTGAACAATGATATTTAAATCTTTTCCCAATCTGAAAAGACAGAGGAACACTATACAATCCTAGAAAAGAAAACTACTTCCCCTTAGAAACAATAAGACTACAAGCATGTGCTCTTGCATCTTCCAGTAAATCATCTTTCATATAGCTCTCTCGCGAAACACCATCAATTCTATTCAACATCCCTGTACCAATGTAAAAATCAATACGTTTTGTATCAAGTTCTTCCTCAAATACAGAATGATAGCCCTCCAAAAAGGAAGCTATTGCAGCTTCAACATCAAAAGAGCGAAACACTTTCAGCAAATGCAAGTGACACAAAAAAAATCCAACATCATACCACCTATCTCCCAAACAACAAAATTCCAAATCACAAATACTTAATGATTTCCCATAATAAAAGATATTTTTAGGACTAAAATCCCCACTCAAAAAAAATCCAGAATCCTCAGCTACGATTAACTCATACATACGCTTAATCTCTTTCTGAACCAAGATATCGACTTTTCCAGATGAAAGAGTAGTTCGAAAAGCAAGTAGCGGCTTGAAAAATACATCATCCTCAAAATCAACTCGAACCGCATGATGTTTTGCAAGAAACCTGCCTAACTCCCCCATCAACTCAACTGAAATAACTCCTTGTTCAAGATCATCCTTCAGCAAAACCTTTCCGGTAGCAACATCACTCATCACCACAACCTTCTCCTCAGGGGAGTAATGAACTACCTCTGGAAATGAAGACGAATAATCAGGTAATGACTTACGCAATAGCTGCATAAAACCAACCTCCTTTGCTAACCTTTCAGAGCGTAACGAAAAGTGGTCTGTAAACACCGTTTTCTTTCTCTCCTGACCACTACTAGATTTCACATAATACTCATCCTTCCCAGAAACAACTCTATAGACATAGTTAATATTACCAATATCTACAAAAGAAACAGCTAACGGTTCAGTAAGATTCAGATGACGCTTCAAATAATCTAAAACATCACTTTTTGAGAACATCGGCAAGCTCCGAATGGTCCTTTGCATATTCTTCCATCGGAATTTTCTTCTCAATTGAGTCCCATGCCTGCCTAAAAGCTCTACTACCAGCAGTCATACCCTGAGGGTGATGGTCCAATGCACTTGCAACAATTAACATAAAGTCTGGTGATCCGCCGTTAACTTTGAGATAAAACGGAAGGTCATGTGCCTCTCTACCGCCAGCCATGATAGGAAGCGCTTTCTTAAAACCATTAAAATCTCCTAAACATGCATCAATAACTTCTTGGTGACCTTTTTGATCCATAAAGGGAGTTCCATAGGTAACAGGACCCATGATGAAATCTCCACCACACATTCTCTGCATCTTTAGCCACAAAGGATACCCAATACCAAATTCAGGGTGTCGAGTCTCAACGTCAATGTAGGAGTTATGAGACAACATAAGAAGATCTTTTTTCGCAGCAACACTTTTCATAAGTCCACAACCATTCATAATGGGAGCGAAGATAATCCCATCTACTCCATTCTCCGCAGCTGCATCAATAAGTTCGTGCATATGATCCTCATCATCAATAACGTTAGCAATGTACAGTTTCTTTTCACCAGTTTTAGTTTCAACCTTGTCAATAGCCTGTACCATAGATTTAATTCGTTCAGTAAATGGACTTCTAGAGGTATCACAAGTTAATTCATCATCCTTGAAAATATCATAACCACCCGTTAAACATTCCTCAGCCATCCGTACAATATCCTCAGTTTTCAGACCAACAGCAGGCCGAGTAGATCTACAAAAGACAGGTCGTGGCCCAATTCCAAGCTTCTCTCGGATACCTTCCACACCATATTTTGGACCGCTATATGCTTTCAAAAATCCAGGATTAAAATCAGCATCAATTAATTTAATAGCATTCAAGTACCCTAATCGGTGACTCTCACCGGCAAGCGCGTTCATCATATTCGTAAAGCTCGTATCGAAATTTCGCTGAGGGTAAGCAATTTTGATAATTCCTTTATTGAAAACCTGCTCTCCCTTTGATTCGTGTTCATACACAGGAGTGTTCAATGCAAAACTATCTAATTTTGGAACGTTGGTAGTTCCGAGCGCCTGTATATCCATAAGTCTTGCAGCATAATCAGATCCATATTCTCTCTCACGATCACCCATAAACTCCCAATCAGCAGCACTCTGTTCACGAGCAATGCCAATCGCAGCACTTTTTAAATCAGTAGAACTCTCAATATAATAAGTAGCAACAACATAATCCTCTTTAACAAGACCCTCATCCCACTCAAAATAACTTGGATATTTTTTACTTAACGTTCCGGATACCATTTAACAAAACCCCCTAATCTCCTCAGAGAAATTTTCCTGGGTTAATAAAGTTATGCCTTCTTCAGACGCTACTTTTTGCTGTTCGCTATTATTAAATCCCCACGTAGCTAGGAAACACTTTACTGGAGATCCTTTCTTTATAGGCAAAATATTAGCAAATAAATCTTCGACAAAAGCGACCTCCTCTAAAGGCACCCCCAACATACCCAACTTCTTGAGTTTACTTCTAATCCTATTATCGAAAATATGGTGACTAGGCAATGCAACACCATAGTGATCCAGCAAAATACGCACACTCTTGAAATCTTTAGAGGTAACGATAAACACCTTACTCAAATCCATCTCCTTGAGAACAGACAAGAAATGTTCATACGGAGGACTCATTGCACACCATGCTTTGATATCCTGCTGCAAAAGATCCCGATCGTCATAAAAATATTCATAATAACTCTGCAACAAGGGCTTCCCAAAACCTTTTTGATATTCCTCAAATTCTTTTTGGGTATTAATGGCTATACCCTCCTCCAACGAACGTAACACCACAAAAAAATCTCGTGCATTTTCAACAAAACAACGCAGCTTAACAAATTCATCCGAGATATCTCGATTAGCAAGGGAAGATTTAGGATAAAACCGTAAATAAGTATTTTTTGCGGTAACTAATCCATCATGGAGACTATTGCAGATAACTCCATCAAAATCCAAAGCTAGGACCATTTCATCTTCCTCGCTTCCTCTAAATCCTTGTCAAAATCAATCTCAATATGTGCAATATCTTTCACAAAAGCAGGAATGACACTCTCTCCCTGCCCAATAAGCGTATTGTAAGCCTGCATGAAATAGGTCTTTTCCTCGCCCTTCTCGATCAGTAGATCCACAGCATCAAAAACCTTTTTACTAGCATCCTCATCATAACAATAAATCTGCACCAGTGCAGTTAAGACCTCCCCATCCACTTCCGCAGCTACGTCTTTGCCCATACGTACAACTTTCCCATTATGAATCACAGCCTTACTGTCCTCAGCATCACATTCCTTCTGATCAACCGCAACCACAAAGCTACCCTCAGTCTGCATCGTAATCTCCAGAATGTGTTCATCAAAAACAACATCTCCTGCCATCATAATAAACGCTTTTCCATAGAGTTCACTTTTAGCGGCCTGAATCGAATGAAGAATGCCCTTTTCAAAAAGAGGATTAAATACGCATTTCGCCCGATCCTTAACCCGAGCCTGAACCTGTTCAGAATGATATCCTGTAACAACAACAACAGAAATACCTCTCTTCGAAAGCGCCTCAAGCTGAAAGTCAATAATAGGTTTATTAGCAACCTGCAGCAAACATTTAGGTTCTGTAAGGGTGTGCGGTCTAAGCCGAGTGCCCATCCCCGCCGCCAAAATTAGTGCTTTCATCTGTAAAATCTTAATTTGATAGTAGTCAGAAGGTACCAATTCTTTTATAAATCTTTATAGGGCTAAGGAATATTTATAAAGCGAGAGAGGAATGTAAAGATATGAACCTAAAACAAATAGTCGACAAAGCAGCAAAACCATGGCATCGCCAGTATTTCCATCAGATGCTCTATAAATGGCTAGCATCCCCGTTCATCTGGGTATTTCTCAAAATAAAAACTACCCCCAACCAAATAACCGCTCTAGCAACACTCTGTAAGCTTATCGCATTACCGTTCTACCTCACCCTAAATCAAATCCCTGCCATCATATTCCACCAACTCTGGTACATTCTTGATGGAGCAGATGGTTCAGTTGCAAGAATAAGAAACTTATCCTCGAAAAGAGGAGCAATGATTGACGGCATCCTAGATACGATAACGAATAACCTTTTTTTCATCGCTTTACCTCTAGGAGTCTTCCTAGCCTACAAATCAACCAACATCATTATACTCGCCATGACACTACTAGCAATAGTAGGTATTAGAGAATCACTCTGTGCCAAAGGAGATGGAGAAACCTATACTCAAACCAGAGAATCCACAAAACAAAAGTTCGCACGCCTAGCAAAGGTATTCTCCTCATTAATAAACTTCAACAAAGTAATCTTCCCTTTCATCATCCTCTTCCCACTCACAGTGATCCTACACTTCTACCTACTCAATATCGCAGTAGAAACCATAAGAATTCTCTTCTACAGCCATATGCTCATTACCTCAATAAAGAAATAACTACTTCTTAACCAAATAATCCTTAGCTCGTCCCATCGTAGTCCGATACTCAGTCTCAGAAACCTCAAGATTCGAAAATTCCTGAGCATCATAAAATAAACCCTTATTAAAGTGAAGCTGCAATTTATCACGAGAGAAATTCTTAGCAACTCTACAATGCACAACCTCTCCAAAAGATACAATCCGGTCAGCTAACTCCAACTGTTTATAGAGTATACACTCCCTCCGCCCAAGCCAATAATCAGATCAATACCTTCTTTCAATGCTACAGCCGTTCCCTTATCAATGGAATTTGTTGACGGGTTAGGGGTAACCTCAGAAAAGAGAACAAATGAATAATCGCCTAACTGCTTCTTGAGTCTATCCAAATATCCATGTTCTTGCATAGAATGTTTACCAGTAACCACCAAGATCTTTTTTGGAGAATATTTATCAAGATGTGTTTTCAGGTCGTCAAAACAACCACTACCAAAAATAATAGTACCGGGTGCATTGATGCTATAAGTCATTATAAAAAGAACTAAATAAGAATATATAATACTTTAGATTAACTATTCTACTAGAATATGTTCGTGCAAGTCTTCATCATCCGCATCAAAATTAGTTTTTAACAAAATAAAGGTACTCTCAGCAGTATATTTAATCGCATGCGAAACCAAACGAGAAATATGTATTCCTTCCTGTGCAACCAGCTTACATTCCTCTTTTTCTCCCGTATCTGAATGCTCCAAATACACATCAGCCTTCCCACTTGGCAAAAAAAAGAAAATATCTGTTTTCTTATGAAAGTGATTCCCCATGATAGCATCAGGTTTCATATGGCCTTGTAATAACACCTTCCAATTGCCACCGTTCAAAACCTCCTGAAACAATCCTCGCTCATCTTTACGTGTAAAAGACGGCTTAACCTTTTCTGCTAATTTCATTGTGTCCTCTTAAATCGTGTTTTAAAAATCCGAATAACATATTCCATTCCTAGAGTAAGCAAATTAAACCAACTTGAAAAGCTTTTCGAAGTTCCTTTACTTCGCTCATTAAACGTATAGGGAATTTCTTTAACCGTCATCCCTTTCTGTCTAATATCAAATAACAACTCAATAAAGTAAGAACCATACCCTTTCGGATATAATGTAACCTCATTAAAGACCGCTCTCTTCAACACAATAAATCCACTATCATAATCCTTAATCCCATACCCTAATACCATTCCAGCTAAACCGTTAATCATCCTACTAGTAATCGTACGAATAGGAGCACGCGTATCCTTTGCCTCACCTACGTAACGAGATCCAACAACAGCATCATAATCCTTCAACAAATCAATCATTTTCGGAACCAAAGCAGGTGGCATACACATATCAGCATCCATCCACCCCACAATATCTCCTTTTGACTCAATCAAACCACGATTAAATGCAGTAGCAAGACCTTTTGTTTTCTTACGTCTAATCAAAGTAACATGTTTATAATTAAAACTCTCAACCAAATCAGCAGTTCCATCTGGACTGTTATCATCAACAATCACAATCTCCAAGGGTTCTTTAATTTCCTTCGTCAAATTATCAATCATATCCTTAATATTCTCTTTCTCGTTATACGTAGCAAGAATTATCGAAATCATGCCTTGCTCGCCTCCTTTAGAGCATCAACAATCGTTACAACCTGCTCCTCAGTCAAGTTAACACCTGACGGCAAATACAAACCCGTCTCAGATACCTTGTCAGAAACCGGAAAAGAACCTTCACAACTCGGATAGCGTGCATCTCCACCTGTTGTATACAAAGGTTGACGATGAAACGGATAAAACAAAGGACGACTATCAACACCTTTTTCTTTCAAATAAGCCATCAACTCTTTCGGAGTCATCCCAAATGAATCTTCCAGAAAAATAACATACATCCACAACACCGGTTCAGCCCATTCAGCCTTACTCTGTATCCGAACACCCGGAACCTCAGCAATTAAACGATCATACAACGATTTGAGTGCCTTTTTCTTTGCTAAAATCTCATCAACCTGTTCCACCTGTGCATATCCAATAGCAGCATGGATATTCGTCATACGATAATTAAATCCTAAAACAGAATGATGAAATCGCGGCTCAGTAAATCCTAAATCACGAATCAAGCGCACCTGTTTGTCAACCTCGTTATTATCAGTAAGCACCATTCCACCCTCTCCTGTCATCAAAATCTTGTTAGAATAAAATGACCAAGCACTAGCATCACCAAAACTGCCTACTCGTTTACCTTTTATTGATGCACCATGAGCCTCAGCACAATCCTCAACCAAGAATAAGTTATGTTTTTCCTTTATCGCAATGATCTTTTCCATATCACAAGGATGTCCATACAAATGTACAACCAAAATAGCCTTAGTCTTGTCCGTAATCTTCTCCTCAATCTTGCTCGCATCAATGCCCAAAGAAGGTTCCTCAATATCAACAAGTACCGGTTTAGCACCAGCAAGAATAACTGAATTAGCACTAGCAATATTGCTCAAGTTCGGAACAATAACCTCATCACCCGGTCCAATACCTAACGAAGCAAATGCAAGATACAATGCACTAGTCCCATTACTACATGCAATACCATGTTTTGTTCCAATAAAACTAGCAAATCTCTCCTCAAACAGAGGAACAAATCTACCTAAAGAGGAAATCCAATTAGTGTCCATACATTCCTGGACATATTCTTTTTCCTTGCCAAAAAAAGCAGGCTCACAGACGGGAATCATTGTAATGATCAATTCTGAAAAATTGAACTGTTTATATAAACTTTTGGTATTAAAAGGCGAAAGAAAAATTAGGTATTAAGAGATTTTTGTTTGGGTGATCCTTGACTATTTTTTTTATCATTGAAGTAATTATCCAACTGATCTCCTGAACTTTTCGCATTGTAGGTAGAATACATAATCCTTCTACTCTTAGGAGTTGAGTTAACACCAGATCCATGTATACATTTCCAATCAAAGAAGATAATGTCGCCCTTTTTTGTCTCTAAAGGAACCATCGGAATGTCTTTCATCAATGCTTCCGGAATATTGGGAGTACCTTCAACAAGTTTACTGGAAACCTCATCAAAGTCCTTGCCTAATTTGCTATAATGAGCTACATCCGCGACCTCTAAGCAGCCGTTTTCTATAGTTGATTCATCAATGGGGATAACACAATTGATGAACGTATCGCTATATTCTAACCATCCTTTTCTTTTTGCACCATGTTCATCCTGCCACTGAAAATGACCATCCACATGAGGAGGATATCCTCTACCTCCCGATAATTTAAGATTGAATTTATCCTTGAAGAGATAGGCAGGTTCACCAAAAAGTTCCGTTAAAATCTCCATAACCTTTCCATCATGGAATAACGCTTTCAGAAAGGGAGAAACTAAACTTACTCGTTCAATTCTCCTAATGATTTTTTTACCGTCTACCTCTTCATAATAATAATCTGCTCCCTCGACCTCTTTTTCAGAAAATGTTTCCGCTTCCTTTTCAAGCTGATCTATCTGTTCCGAACTAAGAGCATTTCTAACAACAACATATCCTTTCTTCTCAAATTCTTCTTTCATGATAGCTCCTAGTGACAGAGGGATATATATAAATGTTTGGCAAGTAAATTACCAACCAAGGTAGCTATTCTCCACCCGTAACAGAAATGATAGTATTAGTAGTATACGAACTGTTATCGCTAGCAAGAAACAAAACTGCATTTGATATTTCAGTGGTCTTTGCAAGTCTCTTTAGAGGAATATAATCAACACGAGCAGCAATATTAGTTCTACCCATTTTTTTGTGAAAAGGAGTATCGGTAGCTCCTGCTCGAACAGCGTTTACCAACACATTGTTTCTGGCTCCGACTTTAGCAAATGCCTTGGTAATAGCCTCTAAACCTGCCTTCGATGCTGAGTAATGCATAGTCTCCTCTCCACCACCATGCAGCCAGCCTCCGCTACTAATGTTGATGATTCTACCCTCTTTGCGTTTCGCCATGACGGCAAGTGCCGCGCGACTTAATAAAAAGGGAGCTTTAAGGTTGACCTGTTGAGTTCGCTCCCATGACTCCATCGATAATTCCGAAAAAGGTGCAGGATCATAGATGGCTCCTGCATTATTAACCAAGACATCTATTTTTCCCTTACTCCATGCAATAAATTCATCCCATAACTTCATAACATCATCAGACTGAGAAAAATCTGCCTGAATAAGAGTACAATTCTTAGAAAATTCCAAAAGCTTCTCAGCCTCTTTTTTATTATTGCAATAGTGAGCAGCAACATGTGCTCCCTCTAATAGAAAATCTTTAGCAATCTGTTGTCCGATACCCGTACTAGCGCCGGTAACAAGAACATATTTATTTTGAAATTGCTTGTTTGTCATAATATTTCTTCCATTTATCTACAAACTCTCCACCCATAAGCATTCCATGGGCATCACATCTATTGCAAGGAGTTTGATTTCGATCACCAACAGCTAACTTAGCTCTTACCTCTTTAATTGTATCGCCAGTCCAGATATCTAAAATTGATTCCTCTTTGACATTTCCTAGTATCAATCTTTTGTCCCAATCGTGAGAACATAAAAGCACAGCACCATCAAAGTCAATTAACGTCTGATAGAAAGGGTAGAAACATTTTCTCTTAAGGGAAGTATCGAGCTTTTTCAACCCAATTTCTTCCATAATCTGAGCGCCTGCTCGGTTCGAGAGAGTAATTCCAAAATTTTCCTCTGGAGGAAGCCAGCGTATTCTCAAATTAAATTGCTCCTTAGTTAAACCTGCCTCAAGTCGTAGTTTCTCAAACTTAGGTACTTGGTGGGGTCCGTCATACAAACTAACTCCCATCTGTGTAAGGCCAGCATCAAAATACCTCTTTACTTTTTTAAGATTGAGCAAATCGCCATTAGTAACAAGCTCTATCCGAGATTCAGGACAGTAATGTTTAGACAATTTAAGCACATCCTCTAAATGCCTATACATAGTAGGTTCTGAAAAAGCAGAATACAAAATATTCCCTTTAAATTCAACTTTAGCTAAGTCTACCATTACTTTCTCATAGACCTCAATCGGTAAGTGCTTATTCAAATTAGGAAATTTAGTAGGGTCAGTTCGCGGACAAAAACTACAGGTTCTGCTACAAAGGCCACTTAAATTAAATTCAATCCAGGAAAAAAGAGGAGGTCCATCCTCACCAATTTTTTATCCTCTTTACTAAGCATAAACTTACTTTTTCGTGCAATATTAGGATCAATAAAGAAATACTTTTCTCCCTCCTCAGCATCCTTCTTCTTTTGAGCGTCATCAACAACCATCTCTTGGATAACAACATCTTCCGCAGTTACAGATTCTGCTGTAACATCAGTAAGCTTAACATCCACCTGAGAATTTTCTGTTGTAGTATCTACCATGATATATCACAAATTGTTAAATCAATTGGCTGTAAATCTAGATGAAAGTATCAGGTATGCATTTATAAATCTTCTGTTCACATGTAATTATTCACTAACCTGAAGCTTTGCCGGCTTCCAGTCGAGCCTCTTCGACTCGTCCATCAAACCGACAAGAGGGTTGTTGCCGAACGAAGTGAGCGCAACTAGGAAAATCTATGATTTTCAGTTGTTGCCGAA
>JAQBWB010000007.1 GCA_027623355.1 Nanobdellota archaeon
GCCTTAATATCCTAGAAGCAAGATTTCGAAGCTGGTAATCCGAACGAAGTGAGACTTTCTACTGAGCCGTCTAAGAAGGTATTGAGTATAGCATCCAAAGATCAAAACCCCTAAAATAAATGACTTAAGATCATCGTGAGGGATGTCTCCTCCGAGGATACAGGGCCTTTTGTATCTCTCTTAAGGGTTTTGAAGATGCTATGCACATACACTAAGAGAAAACCTTTATAAAGGGACTCCAATTTACAAAACTTTCAAGTTATCACATATATGCTAAAGGGTAGTATATATAGGAAACACGCCTGAAAAGACACTTTTCAGTACAGTTCCTTAAGAGATCTGTTTCTAAAAAGAAGGGTCACCAAATGGTGTTGTTCATTGACAAAAAAATAAGAGTTAGATCCATAAGATGGCAAAAAAAAGTGCACCACGAAAAGGAAGTTTACAGTTTCATCCTAGATCTCGTGCTCAATCTCCAGTAGCAAGAGTAAGAAGATGGCTTCCCCAGAAAGAAGCAAAACTGCTGGGATTCGCAGGCTATAAGGTCGGGATGGCGCACGTGATAGCAACCGACAATAACCCCAACTCATTATCCAAAAATAATTCAATCCGAATTCCCGTGACCATTATCGAATGCCCACCATTAAAAGCCGTTTCTGCTCGATTCTACAATACCGTCAACCACTACAACAATGTCGTGGGAGAAGTCTATGCTACAAGCTTTGATAAGGATCTTGCAAGAAAAAGAACTATGCCCAAAAAACCAAAAACAAAAATTGAAGACATCAAAGAATATGATCACATCAATCTTCTCGTACAAACACTACCAGCCCTCACAACCATCGGAAAAAAGAAACCCGAACTCTTTGAAGTGGGAATTGGCGGAAACAAAGAAGAGCAACTAGCCTATGCAAAAGAAATGCTAGGAAAAGAAATCAATGTAGCAGACATCATCCAGCCAGGTTCTCAAGTAGACATTCATGCAGTGACCAAGGGTCAAGGAGTACAAGGTCCCGTAAGACGATTTGGAGTCACCCTAAAAAGTCACAAGTCCGAGAAAGGACGAAGACGACCAGGAAGTCTAGGGGCATGGAAAGCTCAGGTAAATCACATGTGGAAAATAGCATTCTCAGGTCAAACAGGATTTTTTAGACGAACTGAATACAATAAATGGGTTGTCCAAGTATCGACCAAACCAGAGAAAAATCCTAAAGATGGATTCATCAGGTATGGTTTAATCAAAAACCCGTATATCCTACTCAAAGGCTCCACCGGTGGAGCTAGAAAAAGACTGGTACGTATTAGTCATGCCTGCCGTCCAAGATCAAACATTCCAAAAAAGGCACCAGAAATAACATTCAATAGCAGGTTACCATGAAAGTAAACATAATTGATAAAACAGGCAAAGTTACAGGAAACGTAGAGTTACCTCCACAATTTGATGAACCGGTAAGACCTGATTTAATAGAACGTGCAGTAATTGCAATACAATCCCATAACCGACAGCGAGAAGGTGGGTTTCCAGAGGCAGGTAAACGACCCTCTACACGAGTCTCTAAAAGAAGACATGATTATAGAGGATGTTATGGTATAGGAATTTCCCGAGTCCCAAGAAAGATTTTGAGTAGACGAGGAACAAGAATGAACTGGCAAGGAGCACTTACACCTGGAACCGTAGGAGGTCGCCGATCACACCCGCTTAAAGCTGAAAAAAAGCACTGGCAAGAGCTTAACAAGAAAGAACGAAAGAAAGCACTACGTTCAGCAATTGCAGCATCACTAGACAAAGAATTTGCAGCATCTCGAGGACACAAAGTTCCAGAACAATACCCCTTCATCATCGAAAAAGGTATAGAAAAATTCGCAAAAACTAAAGACGTTGTAAGTCTACTAAAAGTTCTTGGATTTGAAGATGAATTAACCAGAAGCAAACAAAAAAACGTTCGTAGTGGAAAAGGAAAAGGACGTACAAGAAAGTATAGTAAAAGAAAAGGAGTATTACTAGTAGTCGGAAATGATGCTGATCTTATCAAAGCAAGTAAAAATATTCCAGGAGCGGACATCTGTAAAGTAAACGAACTCAATGCTGAACTCCTAGCACCAGGTGGAGTACCTGGACGAGTTACTCTCTATACCGAAGACGCAATCGCCGCACTAAAAAAAGAAGAGCTGTTTATGTAAGATGGAAGACCTCATAAAATACCCTTTATCAACGGAAAAAGTAATTCGCCTCATGGAAAGCGAGAACACCCTAGCATTCATAGTTGCAAATAAAGCAACCAAACGAGAAATCAAAAAAGAAATTGAATCAGTCTTCAAATCTAAAGTAATCAAAATCAACACATTAACTACGCCTGCAGGTAAAAAAAAGGCATATGTGCGATTTGATAAAGAAACGCCTGCTATCGATATCGCAACAAAACTAGGACTAATCTAAAATGGGTAAAAACTTAACACAGCAGAAAAGAGGTCGAGGCACAACAACATACCGTGCTCCTAGCTTTCGCTACAAAGGAAAAGCAGCCTACCCTCGCCTAGAAGCGCAAATAAAGGAAGTCCGGATCATAGATATTGTTCACTGTGCTGGTCACTCAACCCCACTAATCGAATTCATGGATGGCAGCGAAAAAAAGCTTACGCAAGCTCCTGAAGGAATTGCTGTTAATGATACAATAAGTATTGGAAAAGGAGCAGCTATTAAATCAGGAAATATTGTACCTTTAGAAGATATTCCAGAAGGAACATCCATTTTTAACATCGAAGGAACACCTGGAGACGGAGGAAAATTCGTCAGAACATCAGGTGGCGCAGCAAAAATACTAACAAAAAAAGGAAAAAATATTACCGTGCAATTGCCCTCAAAAAAAGAACGCATTTTCCTTGGATCCTGTAGAGCTACCATTGGAAATGCAGCAGGAGCAGGAAGAAAAGAAAAACCATACCTTAAAGCAGGAATCAAATTCATGGCTATGAAAGCCAAAAACAAAAAGTGGCCTATCGTATCAGGAACATCGATGAACGCAGTAGACCACCCCTTCGGAGGATCTTCAACCTCTCACAAAGGAAAGCCTACAACTACATCACGTAACGCTCCACCTGGTCGTAAAGTAGGAAAAATTGCAGCAAGGAGAACCGGAAGGAGGAACTCGAAGTAGAATGGCAAAAAAAGAATTTGTATTTAGAGGAAAAACAGAGGAAGAAGTAAAGAGCATGAGCCCTCAAGACTTCATGGAACTTATACCTGCACGTCAAAGACGCAGTCTAAAACGAGGAGTATCAGAAGAACACAAAACCCTCCTCAAGAAAATTAAAGCTAACAAGAGAAATATCGAAACCCATTGCAAGGACATGGTCATTACCCCGCAAATGATTGGTGCAACAATCAAAATACATACAGGAAAAGAATTCGCACCCGTCGAAATAAAATTCGAAATGCTAGGTCATTACATTGGAGAATTCGTCTCTACAAGATCTCGTGTTGCACACTCCGCACCTGGAGTAGGAGCAACAAAAAGCTCATCATCACTATCCGTGAAATAAAATGGTAGAAACTAAGAAAGAAGCAAACACTGCAAAAGTAACCGGACGCGGTATGCCTATATCTGCAAAATCTTCTACTGAAATCTGTAGAACCATTCGAAATCAAAGGTTAGACTCTGCCAAAAAAATATTGCAAGACGTCAAAGAACAAAAGCAAGCAATTTCATTTAAAAGATTCAAAAGTAGTGTAAGCCACCGACGTGGGATGGGGCCAGGAAAATACCCGGTCAAGGCAGCTACCGAAATATTGCACCTTTTAGAAAGTGCCGAAGCAAATGCACAATTTAAGGGCCTAAATACAACTGACCTTACAATCATCCAAAGCATTGCAAATAGCGGATCTCGCCCACACCGATACGGGAGACAGCGAAGACGTAAAGCAAAGAGAACACACATCACCATCGTAGTTGCTGAAGGAGTAGCAAAAGAAGAAAAATCAACTAAAAAGAGAGAACCTGTTAAAAAAGAAGCTCCTGTTAAAGAAGAAGCAAAAAAGGAAACTCCTAAAGCTAAAGAAGCAGCTCCTGAAGTAAAAGAACCTGTTAAAGAAGCAGATCCTAGACCAAAAAAAGAAACTCCTGAGAACATTGAGGTTAAAAAGAATGATTGAAAGAAAATTCATTGCAGAAAAGTTGAAAGAGTACAAGGTAGAGGCATTTGTAAGAAATAAAATGAAAGGATCTGGCTTGAGTGAAATCAAAGTACAGAAAACTCCCTTAGGAGAAAAAATAATCATTGCGTCCTCACGTCCGGGACTAGTAGTGGGTCGAAAAGGAGAAAACATCAAATCACTCACCTCAAGTCTTAAAGAAGAATTTGAATTTGAAAATCCTCAGATAGAAATTGCAGAAGTTCCCGCACCAGAATTAGATCCAAATATCATCGCCGACAAGATTAGTGATTTCCTAGAAAGATTCGGTACAAGCAAATTCAAAGGAATCGGACACCGTGTTATGACTGAAGTCATGGATGCAGGAGCAGCAGGAATTGAAATCGTTGTCTCTGGAAAGATTCCTAGCTCTCGTGCAAGATCATGGAGATTCTACCAAGGATACCTCAAGAAATGCGGAGACACCGCCCTAACGCAAGTAAATGTAGCATATGGGATTGCTCGATTAAAAACGGGAGTTGTAGGAATCAAAGTATCAATCATGCCAACAAAATTAGGATTAGCTGACGATATCAATTTAGAAAAGATTGATAAAAGCCCTGAAGAAGAAGCTGCAAAGAAAGAAGAAACTCCTAAAGAGGACAAACCAAAAAAAACTGCAGAGAAAGAAGAAAAAGCTACTAAAGATGAAGATAAAACTAAAACTGCTAAAGAAGAACCCGAGGCAGTAGCTCAAGGAGTAAAAGAGGAAAAGAAAGAATGAAAATGAAGGAACTGCGAGAGTTGCAAAACCCTGATCTAGAAAAAAAGCTCTCCGAATTAAGGATGGAACTAATGAAAGACAATGCACAAATTGCTACAGGTACCACTCTTAAAAGTCCTGCTCACGCTCGAAATACAAAAAAGAACATCGCCAGATTACTAATGCTGCTACATGAAAGAAAAACCACGGAGGGTGGTAAAAAAGAATGACCGAAATCGATCCGGTAACCGGCTTACCAAAGGACCTCGGAGTATGGGAAACCATCACTAAGGAATCACAGAAAATTGTGATTAGCTTAGAAAGAAAGAAGTTCAATAAGTTTACAACGATCATTGAAGGCATTGATGAAAAAGAGATCAACCTCAAAGAACTCGCATCGGATCTAAAAAGTCAGTTCGCATGTGGCGGTACGGCTAAAGAAGGAAAAATCGAACTGCAGGGAGATCATTTAAAAAATGTCAGAGAAAAATTAACAAAAATGGGATTCGCTGAAGAAACCATCGAACTCAAAAAAGGAAACTAAAAATGACAAAAGAAACAAAACAAAAAACAAACATCAAATTTCATGGAAGAACCTTTGAAGGAGTGGTTACCTCCTCAAAAATGCAGAAAACAGTCGTTATTAGTTTTGAACGAAGAAAGTTCCTGCCCAAATACGAAAGATACGAGAAAAAAAGAACACAACTAAAAGCACACAATCCAGAATCCCTCAACGCTCAGGAAGGAGATAGTGTCATTGTTCAAGAAACTCGACCCTTGAGCAAAACAAAACACTTCATTGTTACGCAAGTACTAGGAAAAGCACGCGGTTACGAAGAACGTAAGACCCACCTAGAAGAAAGTAAGAAAAGAAAAGAGGTAGTTGAAGAGACTGCTAAAGAAAAGGAAATAGTTGAAGAAGCAAAAGAGGAAAGTAACGAATAACATGAAAGCTGTAAACGCTCAAGTAACAAGGGGACTGCCAGTAGGGAGTCGTATTCAAACCTGCGATAATTCAGGAGCGAAGATAATCGAGATATTTAGCGTCTTCAAATGTAATACTACTAAAGGACGCCAACAATCAGCCGGTGTTGGCGATCTCTGTATGGCCAGCGTCAAGCGTGGAAAACAAGAAATGATGAAAACAGTCGTGTTCGCAGTAATCGTACGTCAGAAAAGACCATACACCCGACCCGACGGAATGACTGTAGTATTTGAAGATAATAGTGCCGTCATCCTAAAAGATGAAAAAGGAAACCCTAAGGGAACCATTTTCAAAGGCCCCATTGCAAAAGAAGCTGTTGAACGATGGCCTGGAATTGCAAAAGTTGCGAGGATTGTAGCATAATGAAAGCATTCTCAAAACACTGGAAAAGTAGCGTTAAACCTGCTAAGCAGAGAAAGTATAGGATAAATGCACCCCTCCACATCAAACAGAAACTCGTTAGAGCTCACCTTTCCAAAGTACTTCGTGAAAAATATGGAAAAAGAACAGCAGGTCTTCGCGTAGGAGACAAGGTAAAGGTAGTACGCGGGGAATACAGTAAAAGAGAAGAAAAAGTTGCAAACGTAGATCTAAAAAAAGGTCGAATCCAGATTGATGGGATTGAACGAACCAAAAAAGATGGAAGTAAAGTTGCAATTCCCATAAATCCCTCAAATGTAATTATCATCGAAATAAATAATGAAGACAAAAAAAGAAAAACAACACTAGAAAGGAAAACCAAATGACTAAAAACCACCTAAAAAGATTAACGATACCAAAAACATGGCCTGTCCATAAGAAGACAACTGTCTACATTACACGGCCTAACCCTGGAGCGCATAGCTTCTCACTAGGGATGCCCCTTAATGTGATTATGCGAGAAGTCCTTGGAGTAACAAAGACACGCAAGGAAGTTAAATTAATCCTCCACGAACAAGAGTTGCTAGTAGATGGCAAACGCATCAAAGATTCAAATTATGCAGTAGGATTGATGGACATTCTGTCCATTCCTAATGGCAAAACCTACCGCTGTATTCTTGACACTCGGGGTAAGTTAGCATTTATTGAAATAGACAAAAAAGAACAATCACTAAAGATGACCAAAATCATCGGAAAGCGAAAGTTCAAGGGCAATAAGTTCCAAATCACTCTTGGCGATGGTCGCAACATGCTAATGGAAAAAGCACCCTATGCAGTAGGAGATACGCTACTCTATACCTTACCTAAAGGAGATATTAAAGGTCACTTCGTGTTACAAAAAGGGGCATCCATCATGTTAGTGGGTGGAAAGAACTCCGGGACACTAGGTACTATTGAAGATATTGCCAAAGATAAAGTAATCTTCAAAGATAACGCATCCAAAACTATTGAAACACTCAAAAAATATGTACTTGTAGTAGGATCTGATAAACCTGCCTATAACTTAACCGTAAAAGACAATGAATAAAATGAGAGAGATTCGGATAGAGAAGATCACCCTAAACATAGGTGCAGGGAAAGATCAGAAAAAGCTAGACAACGGTGTAGCTCTACTAAAGAACCTAACCGGAATCGCTCCCGTAAAAACAAAAGCTAAGAAGAGAATTCCAGAATGGGGTTTGCGAGTAGGAGTTCCTATCGGTTGTAAATTGACATTACGAGGAAAAGAAGTTCCTGCATTAATCAAAAGACTACTAGAAGCAAAAGAATTTCACCTTCAGGAAAAACAATTTACTGATGAAGGAACAATATCATTTGGAATTCCTGAATATATCGATATTGGTGAAATGAAGTACGATCCTGAGATTGGTATCATGGGACTAGAAGTCTGCATTACGCTAGAACGTCCAGGATTCAGAATTAAAAGAAGAGTCTACCAAAAGAAAAAAATTCCTAAAAGCCATAAAATCTCAAAGGAAGAATCAATTTCATTTTTCAAAGAACAATTTAATGTAAAAGTAGGTGAAGTAGAATGAGCTATTCAGACTATAGAAAAGTACTCAAACAAATACAAAACAAACCCGCAAAGTTAAAGCGTTTTATGAAACATAACACTCCTAAGAAAATAAAATATGGTGCAAGAGTAAAAAGATGTAGCCTATCTGGCAATCCTCATGCATATATTCAGAAATATGGTTTGAATTTAAGCAGGCAAGCATTCAGACAGATAGCCACAAAATTGGGGTTCAAAAAATACAATTAGGTGAATGAAATATGTTAAATGATCCACTAGCAAATGCATTGTCGTTGATATACAATCTGCATAAAACAGGGAAGAGTTCATGCGAGATTAAGCCAGCTTCAAAAATAATCAAACAAGTAGTAGAAATTATGAATAAGCACAACTACCTCGGTGCTGTTGAAGAGATAGCGAGCACAAAAGGAGACTCACTCAAAATAGCCCTACTAGGAAGCATCAATAAATGCGGTGCTATCAAGCCAAGATATAGCGTTAAAAAAGACGATTATGAAAAATACGAAAAAAGATACCTTCCTGCACGTGACTTTGGAATTATCTTTGTCGCAACACCTGGCGGAATTGTAACACATAAAGAAGCAAAAGAAAAGAAAATAGGGGGAAGATTAATCGCCTACTGCTACTAACATGAGAAAAGATATGAGTGTCGAATGGGAGATCCCAGAAAAAGTATCCATCGCTGTAGATGGAATGCAACTCACAATCAAAGGAGAACAAGGAGAACTCAAAAAGAAGTTGCATTCTCCTCTTGTAAAATGTGAATTAAAAGGCAACACCTTACTCTTTTCAGTAAAAAACGCAACAAAAAGAGAAAACAAAATCCTTAAAACAATGCGAGCCCACATTAAAAACTACGCTCGTGGCGTAACCCAGGCATACGTCTACAAAGTAAAAGTCTGCTCAGGCCACTTCCCAATGACTGTGGAGTTCAATAACAATAAAATATCCATCAAAAACTTCCTTGGAGAGAAAGTGCCAAGAACCCTGGATATAAAAGAAGGTGCAGCAGTAAAGGTAGAAGGAGACATCATCACAATTACCTCAATCGATAAGGAACTAGCGGCTCAAACTGCAGCATCCATTGAAAATTTAACCAAACGTCCAGGATTCGATTCACGAATCTTCCAGGACGGATGTTACATTATTGAAAAAGATGAAAAGGTTATAAAATAAAATGGCAGAAAAAGTAATCCCTAAATTCCAAAGACAGGACCAGCATAAGAAACGTCTAAAGAAAGTATGGCGAAAGCCCCGCGGACGTCATTCAAAAGTTCGTCTAGGTAAACGTGGACACCAAGCTAGAGTAAGGATCGGCTACAAAGTGCAGAACCCAAAAGAAATAATCGTAATTACCCAAGTATCTGACCTGAAAGCAAGCGATACTGCCACAATCCTAGTCTCTGGAAAAGTAGGCAAAAAAAGGAAAGTCGAAATTGCCAGAGAAGCAATAAAACAAAACATCACACTCAAAAATCTAGACGCTGCTGCATTCATTAAAGAAACCGAGGAAAGACTCTCTATCCAGAAAAAAGCTAAAGCAGATGAGAAAAAGAAAGTAGAAGCACAAAAAGCAGATGAGAAAAAAAAAGTAGAAGCACAAAAAGCAGATGAGAAAAAAAAAGTAGAAGCACAAAAGGAAACCAAACTTGAAAAGAAAGTTGAGGATACACAAGAAGAAAAGGATGCAAAAAAGCGTGACCGTGATAAGCTCCTAACTCAGCGTGAAAGAACATGAAACTACTAAGAACCCAGAGAAGAGTATGTGCAGCACTAATGAAATGTGCATCCCGTAGAGTAGTCTTTGACTCAACTCGATTAGATGAAATTGGAGAAGCTATTACTAAAGAAGATATCAAAGAACTGATCAAAGAAAAAGCAATCAAAAAAAATCCGATAAAAAGTATATCTCGCTCAAGATCAAAGAAAATCGCTTCACAGAAATCAAAAGGAAGAAGAAAAGGTCCCGGTTCGAGAAAAGGGAAGGCTAGCGCCCGTGTCAATCCAAAAAGAAAATGGATCAATACCGTTAGAGCACAGCGCAAACACCTAAGACTATTAAAAACAAAAGAAACCATTGATCAAAAAACATACAGAGATTTATATAGAAAATCAAAAGGAGGCTTCTTTAGAAGCAAAAGACACATATCGATCTATCTCGCTGAGAGAGTCAAGAAAAAATGAAAAAAAGATACACAGTAGCATATAAGAGAAAAACGCAGGGAAGAACTAATTACAAAAAGCGTCTGGCCCTGCTTAAAAGCAATAAGCCGCGCCTAGTGATACGAACAAGCTCCAGCAATCTTACAGCTCAAATCGTTGAATTTAATCCTAAGGGCGATCAGATTACCGCATCTGCACACACCAAAGATCTAGTTAAGCTAGGATGGAAAGCCCCACTAGGAAACAGTTCAGCAGCATACCTTACAGGCCTGCTCATAGGCAAAAAAGCAGCTAAAAAAGGTGTAAAAGAGGCAATTGTAGATACAGGATTACATAAACCTGTCCGAGGATCTAGGGTCTATGCAGCAGTCAAAGGCGCTAAAGAAGCAGGAATTTCAATTCCAGTCGATGAAGAAGTCTTCCCAAGTGAAGATCGTATTCTCGGCAAACACATCAGTGGATATGCCGCACAATGTAAGGGCAAAGAGACTAAACAGTTCAGCAAATGCATCAAAGAAAACGTAGGTGTTGAGAAAATGCCTGAACTCGTTGAAGCATGTAAAAAGAAAATTATGGGTGCAGAATAATGGCAAGAGAACAAAGAAGACCAAGAAAAGAAGATCCACCATTTGATAAAAATACGTGGTATCCAAAAACAAGCCTAGCAAAGCAGGTAAAAGCCGGTACCATAACTCACATTGACCAAATCCTGGATAATGGAATGAGTATCTTAGAACCTGGAATCGTTGATGCCCTCATGACTAAGATCTCTACTGAACTCTTACTAGTAGGACAATCAAAAGGAAAGTTTGGAGGAGGACAAAGACGTGTCTTCAGACAAACACAAAAGAAAACGCGTGAAGGAAACAAACCAAAATTCGCAACCTATTGTATTATCGGTGATAACGATGGTCACGTCGGACTAGGATACGGTAAGAGTAAAGAAACCGTTCCTGCACGTGAAAAAGCTACCCGTAGAGCAAAACTCAACATCATCAAGATAAGACGAGGGTGTGGATCCTGGCAAGATAATTCTCAAAAACCAAACTCTATTCCTTTCAGAGTAGAAGGTAAGTGTGGTTCATGTAAAATTACTCTTCTTCCCGCTGCGCGTGGTACCGGACTAAAAATTGAGAAGGAATGTGCGAAAATGTTAAAAATAGCGGGAATAAAAGACATTATCTCCATAACAAAAGGAAAAACAAAGACAAAAATAAATCTCCTTGAAGCTTGTTTCGCTGCCCTTAAACAGCTTATGCAAGTCAAAGTTCAAAAAGATCAAGAATCAATAGTAGGGCTCATTGAAGGAAACCTTGAGGTAGCAAAGTGAGTAAGATAGCAATTATAAGAATCAGAGGCGGAATTGGGGTACCTAAGACCGTACGTGACACCATGGACATGCTTCAGCTCAAGAAAAAAAATAACTGCGTAGTACGTGTTGCAACTCCCACCTTAAAAGGAATGGTTCAAAAAGTAAAGGATTACATCGCCTATGGTGAAATTGACGAAGAAACGTTCAAACTACTTGAAACAAAAAAAGAAAGCGAAAATTTTTACCGATTACAAAACCCTCTAGGCGGATTTGAAAGAAAAGGAATAAAACTTGACTTTAACGCAGGCGGAGTTGTTGGATATCGAGGTATTAAAATTAATGAACTCATAAAGAAGATGGTACAAAATGGTAGTAAGAAAAAGAACTAAATTTTCAAGGCAACGTGCATCTTTCACACACGGATGGGGCTCTAAGAAAAAACACCGAGGAGCAGGAAGTCGTGGTGGAAAAGGTATGGCTGGTACTGGTAAGCGTGCAGATCAACGTAAACCTTCAATCTGGAAAGATAAGAAGTACTTTGGAAAGTATGGATTTACCTCCCTATCAAAAAAGATAAAAACTATCAATGTAAAAGAACTCCTATCCCTAATAGGTAGCGATTCAGAAGAAATCAATCTCCGAGAAAGGGGATATGGTAAGCTCATTGGAAAAGGAAACATTACAAAAAAAGTGATGGTTTCGGTTAACCAAGCCTCTGCAGTAGCAATTAAGAAAGTTGAAGCTGCAGGTGGCAAAGTAACGCTCCTAAAAAAACAAAAAGAAAATGTCGCTGTACAAGACAATAATCAATAATTTACCTGAGGTTGTTGGTCCAACTCAGAAACGTCTTTCTTTTAAAGAGAAATTAAAATGGACACTTATTGCTCTACTCATCTTTTTCGTTCTAGGGATGATGCCTCTTTTCGGACTAGGTCAAAATTCACTACAACAGTTTGAATTCCTCTCCATCGTTCTTGCTGCTCAATTCGGATCGCTAATCTCTCTAGGTATTGGCCCTATAGTAACGGCATCCATCGTCTTGCAGCTTATTAACGGATCAGGACTCTATACATTCAATTTAAACTCTCCGGAGGGAAAGAAAAATTTCCAGGGGACACAAAAACTATTAGCAATCTTCTTTATTGTCTTCGAATCTATTGTCTATATCTTTATGGGCGGTCTCTCTCCAGCAGCACAGCTAGCGGGAACTCCCCTATACTTTCAATTACAACTCATCCTAGTCTTCCAGCTCTTCCTAGGGGGGATGTTAATCCTCTTCCTTGACGAGGTCGTAAGCAAATGGGGTTTCGGTTCAGGAATCTCATTATTCATTGCAGCAGGAGTATCTCAGCAAATTGTCGTACAAACATTCAACTGGCTTCCAGGACCTGGAGGGTTATCAGGAGTAACCTATTCTATTGGTGCCATCCCTGCACTCTTTCAAGCACTAGCATCAGGCGACCCAACAACTGCCGCAATTAAAGTTGCTGCAATCTTCGCAACCGTGTTTGTGTTTGTATTAGCTGTTTACGCACAAGCCATGAAAGTAGAAATTCCATTAAGTTTTGGAAGAATTCGTGGACACGGTATCCGTTGGCCGCTCTCATTCATCTATACCTCTAACATTCCTGTTATTCTCGTTGCCGCATTAATGGCAAATATGCAACTCTGGGGAAGGCTCATGCAAAATTGGATAGGTCCTAATATGTTCGCACGGTTTAGCGAGTCATCAGGAGAAGTAGTAGGCGGATTTGTCTACTGGCTACAACCTCCAAACCTAGTCAATAACCTGCTAACAGGATCAGTTACGGGAGCTCAGTTTGGTCAAGCCTCAATATATCTCTTTTTTATGGTTATCGGATCCGTGATTTTCAGTATCTTCTGGGTACAAACTGCAGGTATGGATGCAAACTCCCAGGCTAAACAAATGATGGCTTCAGGATTGCAAATACCTGGATTCAGAAAAGATGAAAGAGTTCTAGAACGTATTCTTAACAGGTACATCTGGCCACTAACTATTATGGGGGCAATCACGGTAGGATGCATAGCAGCAATAGCAGACCTTACAAGTGCGCTCTCTCAAGGTACAGGTATCCTACTAGCAGTGATGATCATCTATAAATTATATGAAGAAATTGCTAAACAACACATGATGGACATGTATCCAGGAATGAGAAAGTTCATGGGGGGATCATAATGTCCTTCCTTGATCCCGTTCTTAATCCGCTCCTAGCACTGCCTATCTTTACCTTAGTAGTCCTGATGTCATTTCTCATTACATTACTAATAACCCTCATCTACAAATTCACCACAAATCAAAGTCTCATGAAAAGTCTAAAATCTGAGCTCAAAGAACTTCAAAAAGAAATGAAAGAGCTTCGTGATCATCCTGAAAAGATGATGAAGGTACAAAAACAGGCTATGCAGACCAATATGAAGTACATGGGACAATCCATGAAATCTACGCTATACACATTTCTACCAATCATCTTAATCTTTGGCTGGATGAATGCGCATCTCGCATTTATCCCCATTACGCCTGGAAGTGAATTTACAACAACCGTCTTTTTTGAAGACAATGTTCGAGGAGCAGCAACCATTGATGTCTCCCCTGAATTAGAAGTAATCGGGCCTATAAACAAAACCATAGAAGGAAATAAAATCATCTGGACTCTCAAAGGGAGCTCAGGAGAGCACCTCATCCAATATCGAGCAGGCCAAAAAACATACGAAAAAGACGTCCTTATTTCAGATTCACCTGAATATGCAACAAACATTGAAAAAGTAAAAGATGGCATTGTGAAGCAGATAACTATCGATCATGAAAAGAGAGAATTTGACCTAAAAATCTTCAAATTGGGATGGTTAGGTACATATATTCTCTTCTCCATAGTCTTTAGTATGATTTTAAGAAAGCTTTTTAAAGTGTACTAGAACCTCAACAATAAGAAAAATGGTAGCACCAAGACTAAAATCAAGAACACTAAGAAGGATCAAAGTACGCCTTCCGGGAAGCAAAACAGTAACTCACTACAAGAGGCGCAAGCCTAGCATTGCTAAGTGTAGGAAATGTAAAGCTAACCTAAAAGGAATACCTCATCCCCTTCAATCTATATTTAAAAATCTTCCAAAGACTGCTAAGCGTCCCCAGAGACCTTTTGGTGGAGAGCTGTGTACGAAATGTATGAGAGCACACTTTGTAGAAAAAGCGAGAAAGAGTGAATAAAGATGGTTATGGATATAGGTTCTATTGTAATGAAAACTGCTGGACGAGATGCCGGTAAACGAGCTGCAATCATCGAAATAGAGGGCAACATGGCCTTAATCGATGGCGAAACCAGAAGAAGAAAAACTAATTTAGCACACCTTGAACCTACAGGTCAAAAAGTAGATCTAAAAAAGAGTGCATCTCATGACGATGTGAAAAAAGCATTAGAATCACTAAAAATTACTGTTCGCGATACAAAACCTAAGACTGCTGGCGAAAGACCTAAGAAAGTAAGAAAAGCAAAAGAAAATCCAGTTGAAGCTCCCGCAAAGAAAGCAACCAAAAAAACTGCAGACACAGAAGAGAAGGAAGCAAAACCTGATGCTAAAGCTCCTGCAGAAAAGAAAGCAGCACCTAAAAAACCGAGAAAAAAGAATAATGGCATTCGACAAAAGTCTTGACAAAACACTCTTCTCAGAAACCGCTGATTTTGAGATGACTAAAATCACTGTTGGCGTATTCCAGTACAATGACGGAGAAAAGAAACTTCAAATCTCTCGTGAAAACCGATCACAAGAAAACGAATGGACCTTCTCAAAACTAGGACGCATGTTCAAAGACGAAGCAGAAGCTGTGGTTCCATTGATCAAAAAAGCATTAGAAGTTATGTAACTTTTTTCTTAGAAATCTCAAACAATTTCGTCAGATTCAATTCCATACCTATTGCAGGAACCTCTAAACCAACCTTACTTAGCACACCAGGATGCAATTCTCCTAAATAGCCTATCTCTTGACCATCAACAACAACCTTTCCAACACGACCAGCAATAAAGCTCTCATGATCCATGTCCTCAATAGTGTAAGAAAATCCCATAACGGTCAACAGATAATCAATAAGAGAACGAAACTCAGTAAAACCTGCCTTATCGTGAGCACTCAATAATGCAACTTTCTCATAATCCTCAATAGAATTACCGAGATTTACCGCAACCGTTCCAGCCTCAAAGATTTTTTGAGGATATTCGGTATGGGTATTATGTCGCAATAAATCAACCAGTTCAGGCAAGATCCAACAACGAACAACCGAATACGTTTCCGACATCGGATTACTAATACGAACCAAAGGTGCCTTTTTCACCTGCATCAACTCCTCCATGACTCCCTGGTTAGAAAGATACGCACTCATAATCTCCTGGAATCCCGACCCAACACACAATTCACGAAAAGAATCTCTAAACGCGGAGATTGCAGTCTTCTTTCCAATAGTATACGAGGTCAAAGCCTTCTCTGGAAAATTATTAAATCCATACGCAATAGCGATATCCTCGACAATATCGTATGGATGAATTTGATCCCTACGATAAGCAGGCAAAGAAACATTCAAAGAACTGTTCACATCATATCCTGCACGCAGAAGTAAGTCAATAATCTCTTTCTTCTTCAAATCAAGGCCCGTAATCTTGGTAACCTGTTCAACAGTAATGTTCATAGTGTCATCGAAGAGTTTTGGAGTAACAACTTTCCTCTTACCATAATCAACCTCCAATGACTCAATCGTAAAACCACGCTCAGAAAATACAAATGCAAAAATATTAAGCGCAAGATGCATTGCCTCCTCATCAGTACCGGTAGCCTCAATAACTAAATGCTCATCGCCTACCTGTACCCTGCCCGTAAAATCTGAATTAATAATGGGAGTAAAGCTCAACACCTTGTCTTCATCATCAATAAGCAAAGGATACTTTTCCATACCCTCCAAAAGTGAGCCATATTCCTTACCTTTAGGATGTTCCTCCAAAATCTCAGCTTGAGTCATCTCCTTCTTAAAACCAAGGGGAATAAACGAAACAGAGTCAGGAGCAGTAGCCTTGTAATGAATCGGAAATTTGACTTTCTCATATGAATAAATACCAATAGCAACCTTAGATCGACGCTTACCAAAAGATTCATCTAACTTATCCTGCAATTGAATAAACTGCTTAATCAAATAATCATCCACCTTCTTGCCTTTAGCAATAAACCCAGCAATGTAGGGCCTAATAGTAGAAACAGAATCATCAACAAGGATCTTACCCTCACCAGCTTCAAGAGTAATTGAAGCAAGCCCCTTATGAATGCCTAAAATTCCCCGAATCATCCGAGCAACTCCTTCAACCGACCAAAGATACGGCAAATTAGTATCATCAAAATTAACCGTCACCTCGCCAGTAGCAGCGTCATGATTCTCCAGTTCAGCCTTCCCATACTCTACGAGCTCATCTACCTCATCAACTGATAGTTTCTTTCCTACAAGCGCAGATAAATCCTCAAGTGAAAAAGTTATTGTAGGCATTATATCACCTTAGCTCCCCGAATAAAGTCCAACTTGCGTGAGAACAATTCCCGAATGTCTTTAATGCCTAAATTAAACATTGCAATTCTGTCAATTCCTAAACCCCATGCCAGAACAGATACCTCCCTACCTAGCAATGGTTTAACAACCTCCGGACGAAGAATCCCGCTACCGCCCAGCTCAATCCATCCCAAATCAGGATGCTTTGCGAATAACTCGGCAGAGGGTTCGGTAAACGGAAAGTACGCCGGCTTGATCTTAATTTTAGTAGCATGCGCAAATTCCTTTGCAAACATATTCAATAATCCCTTTAAGTGCCTAAAATCTAACCCTTCCTCAACCACAATACCCTCTACTTGATTGAAATCAGGAGCGTGGGTAGCATCAACCACATCGGGCCTAAAGCAACGAGCAATGGAAAAATACTTTCCAGGAATCTGCAAATCGGGACTAGCAAGCATACGTGCAGATAATGCAGTACCTTGCGTACGCAGAATATGTTGATGAGTCTTAGACTCACTAAACTGATATCCCCAGCCCTTACTAATCGTACCCTTCCCTTGTTCATGCGAACCTTTCACTAAATTCAGGAATTTCTTATCAACAGTTCCCTTTTTCGGACTTTCAACATAATAAGCGCCATGAATATCTCGAGCTGAATGAAATTGCGGCATGAAGAGTGCATCCATTCCCCAAAACTCAGTCTCCACTAGTGGTCCAGTCATTTCACTAAATCCTAAAGCCATAAACTGCTCTCGAACCTCATCTAAAAATCTACCATAATGGTGCTTACGAGCACCCGGCTTCTTAGGAACCTTAATTCCTACATCATATCGACGAAACTTCTTTCCCTTCCATCCACCAGAAGCAAGCATCTCTGCAGTTAATGACTCCTCTCCTGCCTCGCCACTAACACCCGAACTAAGTAGCTCCCCACCAAGTTCAGTCAATGCTCCAGTATACGTCTTCTTTCGAACAACGCAAACAATCTGTTTTCTTTTAAGTAAGGCATCAAATGCAAATCGCTCCTCAGCCGAAAGCGAACTCAAGGCGATAGGAAACTCTTTAGCTAAAAATTGCTCTTCAAGTGAATCCTTGGAAAGTAATGTTTTACCTTGATCAGTAATCGAAACAAACAAACCTTTATCCTTTCGCAACTCAATTGCTGCCTTAGATTTCAATACACCAATACACACAGAAGCCTCCTCTTTAGATAAGGAAGCATCTACACTCACCTGATCTAATGATTTCTCACCATCCATTGCCTTCAAAAAACGCCTTTCCGGCAATCCCTTACTAGCATAAAGCTTACCATTATTGTCAAGCTCAATAAGTTCCTGCTCATCCTCCTGTAAAGTAACTAGCTTCTTGTTTTCTAACCACTGCAATCCTCGCATAACCTCAATCGGTTGTAAACCAGTCTCCTCAGAAAGTTCAGCAACTCCAGAATGAGTAGCTAACGCAGGCAATACCTTACGCTCATACGTATGTAACGAATCAACTAACTTTTTCAAATCCATCAGTAAGCCTCCGGGTAACTTCCCAGAACTTTTAGTGAAAATTTCTTCTCAATAGAAACGAAAGCATCAATAATGTTTTCATCATCCCGATGCCCCTGAAAATCAATAAAAAAGACATAATCTCCTAGTTTAGATTTAGCAGGCCGAGATTCCATTTTGGTTAAATTAATCGAACGATCAGCAAACACAGAAAGCAAGGAGTGTAATAAGCCAGGAGCATCCTCTATAGGGGTAACTGCAATCGATGTCTTATCTTTACCGCTCTTTTCACCACTCTTTTTGCCAATAACAAAAAACCGAGTCATATTATGATCATAATCCTGAATATTCTTTTGAATAATCTTTAATCCATAATGGTCAATAGCAAGTGAAGGAACAATCGCCGCTACACCTTCCGCTTCATTCGATTGAAGATTCTGGGCCGAGTCCGCATTCGATTGAGTCATCAATATCTGGGCATCATATAGGTGCTCACGAATAAAAGAAGCACACTGATCGTGAGTCTGTGGCTGAACATAAACAGAAGTAATATCCCCCATCTTACCAGTACCTGCAAGATGATGATTAATCGGTAATACTACCTCTCCATTTACAGATACATCAAACTTCATCAAAGCATCAGTAGTAAGACCTATAGTCCCCGATAACGAATTCTCAATCGGAACAATACCTACAACAACCTCTCCCTTATCAACAGCCTCAAACACCTCATAGAGTGTTGAATAAAAAACTATTTTAGCCTGTTTATCATACGCTAAAACTGCAGCATGACTAAACGTACCCTCAGGACCTAATGCAGCAATCTTCATTTCTTCCGCTTGCCCTCCTTAACCAAGTAAGAGATAATCTTATTAGTATAGTCCTCTGCCTCATCCTTAAACACTCCGAGATAGTCGGCTGCCTCATTAAAATAATCAACAAAACCCTCTCGATCTCCAGCCTCAATAAGCGAAAGTAAATGAGTAGCATCAGCAATATATGCTTTCAGTATAGGTGTAACATGCTCATTGAGCAATTCAACATCTGCATACAATTCAGGATCCTGATTCAAAATTCTACCGGCAATATCCATATTGAATCTAAAAATAGGGCTACTCACTCGCTCCATCTCCTTCATCGAAGTGCCTACTTTTGAAAGAGCATGGCATATTGAAATAGAACTAAAATGCTGTAATCCCTGAACAACTGCCATCGCTTTATCATGAGAAATCGCATCCATCACCTTAACAATACCTCCCCGATCAGTAAGAAGTTTGCTTATCCACGACAAATATCCCTTTTCACGACCATCACATAACACTACGGTCTGATTTTTTACATCAGCAACACTAGGTCCAAAAACGGGATGCATCCCAATAACTGCACACGTTCCATACGCTAACATCGCTTTCATAGGAGCTTCCTTAAGTGAAGTTACATCCATCAACAATCCGTCTTCAGCAACCAATGGCGCAATCCTCTTAAGTAAATCAACGGTTTCAGCGATAGGTACGCAAACTAATACTACATCACTCTCTTTCGCGCAATCCTCAATCGAAAGAGTAGTAGATCTACCTGCAACCACTACAGAATAACCAGCCTGCTCAAAAAATAGCTTGAACCACTGCCCTACCTTCCCGGTTCCACCGATAATACCTATTTGATTTATCTTCTTCATTTCTGTTCCCAAGTAAATTTAGCTCCTAACTGTTTCATAGATTCAAGATAGCTTGGATAGGTAACATCAATAGATTCAGCAGAGGTAATAGTGGTGCTACCTTCAGCCACCAAACCAGCCAAACTCAGTGCCATCACAATCCTATGGTCACTGTGCCCACGAACATTGCTGCCCTTGAAAGAGCTCTTATTGATAACAAGACCATCGTCTCTCTCCTTCAGGTCGCCCCCTAATTTCCCCAGTTCTTCCGCAATAACCTTAATTCTATCAGTTTCCTTGATTCGTGCCTGTGCAACATTAAAGAGCGTTGTAGTACCATCAGCACAACATCCTGCAACCGCCATTGCCGGCAAAGCATCGGGAGTAGCATTCAGATCTAATTTAACTCCCTGCAAATTGCCTCCTTTGATGGTAATATCTTCAGCAACCGTTATGTCTGCACCCATCTTTTTCAGATAATCGATAATTGTCTTATCTCCTTGTGTATCGGTCATCGACAAACCTTTAACAACAATCTCCGAAGAAGTTATTGCTGCAGCAACTATTGGAAATGCTGCACTACTCCAATCCCCAGGAATAACTTTATCGAATGAAGTGTATTTCTGACCACCCTTAATAGTAAATTTAGTCAAATCTTCTGAAGCCTCATATACAATACCTTGCTCCTTGAGCCAGGACAACGTCATCTCCACATACGGCAATTCATTAGGTCGTGTCACCGTAATCGTAGTGTCTCCTTCCAGTAATGGGCAAGCCAGCAGCAAAGAAGAAACATATTGTGAAGTCTCTCCAGAAACCTCCACACTCCCCCCCCTCATTCTTCCAGAAATAGAAACAGGACAATACCCATTATTTCGTTTCGAAAGAGCCTCGGCACCAAGCGCATTTAATGCGCTAAGCAAGGGTTGAATCGGGCGTTTACGTAGAGATTCATCTCCATCTAAAGTAACCTCTAAGCCACAAGTAGCAATAACTCCCACTAATAAACGAAGTGATGTCCCTGAGTTCTTCAAATCAATATCCTCATCAGGCTGTTTCAACTTACCTGCTGTTCCAGTAATGCTCCAAACCGAGTTATCAGTCATGTCAATACTTGCACCAAGCTCCTTACATGCATTAGCAGCAGCAAGAGTATCTTCCGAAGACAGAGGATTCCTCAAGGTACTTATCCCCTCCGCAAGGGTTGCTATCACTAATCCTCGAATAGTGTGGCTTTTTGATCCAGGAATCATAATGGTTCCCTTCAAACTTTCAGTTTTCTCAACAGTTAGTTTCATAAGACATTCCTCCATAGGTGGTATTGAGCTTTTGCTTGCTCAGTAAAAAGATGAACTCCGCTAACAGTACGCAGTCCTAGGGACTGAGCATACTTTAAAAGTGTTGTGTGTTCTGGAGTATAGACCGTATCAAAAACAACAGTCTTATCGTGACTAATCTTCTTTAACATTGAAAGCGTCAATGGGCTAGCACTAATCTCTGGAGCCATTCCAACCGAAGTACAATTAATAATAACATCAAACGAAGGACTAGCAACAATCAAAGCAAGAGGAACTGCCTCGGCACCCATCCTCTCAGCAAGAGTAATTGCTTTACTGTGGGTCCGATTAACAACGCTCACCTTCGCCTTTTCTTGCATTAAAGCATAACATGCAGCCCTTGCTACACCTCCAGCTCCAAGTACCAATACTTGTTTACCCTTCAAAGAAACTCCCTTGAGTGCAGCCAATACCCCCAAAAAATCAGTATTGTATCCTCGTAATTTTCTTCCGCGCCTCACAACAGTATTAACTGCACCTATTGCAGTGGCATCCTTATCTACAGAATCTAACTGCTCAACAATAGTCTCTTTATACGGTATCGTAACACTTAGCCCAGAAATAAGGGGCCTGAACGATTTCAAAAAAGACTTCAAATCCCGAACAAGAAAATTAACATAAAGTGCTTTTTTCTTTTTTCTTACAAATTGCTCGTTATGAAATAAGTAACCAGTACTATGTACAACAGGATTCCCCACAAGTCCAAAAATATGCGGGTTAGTAATCTGAACCCGATACAATTCTTTCATCTCCCGTAACATAAGCTGACCAGGAGCCGAACCTTTTCCAAGAGCAGCATACATCAAGTACGAACCCTGGCGTAATCCAAGTATCCTACTCACCTGACCAAGATCCCCCATACATAAACCAATCATCTTTAGCCGATCCTTTTGAGCTCTCTTGAGTAAATCAAACATCAAGAGATTATCCTCAATCGAGTTAGCATGAGTAGCGATCTTCAAAAGAGCGCCAGGAATTTTTTTCATAGCACTATACACTCGTGTAAGCTCTTGATTATCAGTAGAGCGAAAGTTATGAAACGAAACAATGAGTTGAGTTGAAGATCCACTCTGAGTGATAGCAGTACTAACTGCATTTAATAATGATGTAGAAGAAAGCTCAACATCAAGATAGGCTACATCCAAAGCAATTGCATCTAGATACAATTCCAAACGATCTTTGCTAGAAAATCCATACCTTCCCCCCTCAGCCCTCTTTCTAATGGTAACAATAACGGGCTTCCTACATCTTGCGAGTAGCCTCTTCAAATCCGGCTTCCTACGAAAATAATCTAACCGTAACTCAATACAATCAGCATGTTTGTTTGCAGCGCAAAGAAATCGAGTAACCTCCTTCTTCGCAGTAACCGTAAGTGGGACACATAACATCTACATCATCCCCTCTAAAACAGAAACAATAGCACTATCGGTAATATCAACATCCAATACCGCCTTACCTAGTTTCTCCAGCAAAACAAATTGCAACGCCCCATCAACCATTTTCTTGTCTCGCTTCATCAAAGAAACTAGCTTGTCTATAGAAACATCTAGTAGCGTAACCTCAAAACCAACACGCTCAAGTAAAGTAATCAGTCTATCGCATTCCTGTTGACTCAACCTACCAACAACAACACTAAGCTTAGCTGCAGCGACCATTCCTAAAGCAACCGCAGCGCCATGGGAAATAACACCATATCCTATAGCTGCCTCCAGAGCATGACCTAGAGTGTGGCCATAATTCAACATCTTACGTATACCCGACTCCTTTTCGTCCTGCATAACAACATTTGCCTTGATACTGCAATTTCGAAAAATCAACTCCTCCAAAACCGCTGTCTTTTTAGAAAGAATCTGGTCCAGATTAGATTCAATAAAACCTAACAGATCAACATCGCTAATACATCCATGCTTAATACATTCAGAAAGTCCATTACGTATCTCTGCAAGAGGTAAGCTCTCCAATAAGGAAGGATCAATAAACACCGCTTGTGGCTGATGGAATGCACCAACAAGGTTTTTTCCAGACACCAAATCAACACCTGTCTTTCCACCTATCGAGGCATCAACCATTGCAAGCAAGGTGGTGGGAATCTGAACGAAATTAATCCCTCGCATATAGGTAGCTGCAACAAATCCAGCAACATCTCCGACTACACCGCCACCTAAAGCAACAATACAAGCCTTACGATCACACCCCAACTCAAACAACTGCTCCTGTAAAGTAGAGTAGGTCTTCAAATGTTTGTGTTCCTCTCCAGAAGCAAAGGTAACCAAAGAAACATCTAAACCAACATTATTCATGCTAGTCTCTAATTTCTTCCCATAGAGTTTAGCTACAGTAACATCCGAAATAATGACATATTTATTTCCAAAAGATTCCTTTTTCAATAAAGATGCAACATCATCTAACAATCCACAAGCTATAGCTAGTGAATAAGTGCCTGAATTAAGATCTAGGGTTACGTTTTTCATCGCTACCCTCCAAATGATCTACCGAATTCATAAAGTCCAGTGTCGGCTTTCCATCAACAAAAGTAATCGAGGTAAGTGAAGTGTGCTTAAAACGTAAATCCGCAACCTCCTCGGGTGAATACTCCAATAACCCATCCATCAGACCTCGTAACGTACCGCTATGTGTTACTACCAATACAGTTACGTCCGTTTGATCCTTTTGCAACATCTCCAAAAATGCAGAGACTCGTTGAGTAATCTGCGCAATACTTTCTCCATTCGTAGGTGCCACACTATATCTCCTCTTACAATAAGCATCAAAATCATCAGAATATTGCTCCTTAATCTGCTCCTCAGTAAGACCATCCCATTTACCATAGGTACGCTCATTTAAGTCTTCACGAACAACTACCTTGACATCCCGACCCTCAGCAACCTTCAAAGCAGTCTTATGTGCACGAGACAATACACTAGAGTAAATAGCATCTATCCTCTCATCTTTCAAACGTTCAGCAAGAAGCCTAGCCTGTTCCAATCCAGTTGCATTTAGAGGAATATCGCTCATCCCCTGAAACCTACCTGCATCATTCCAGTCAGTTTGACCGTGACGAGCTAAAAGTAACCTCACAAACACCTTCCTACCGCTTCAGCTATTCTTTGAACACATGCAACAACCTTTTTGAAATTTTTAGGAGTCAGCGTCTGATCTCCATCCGAGATAGCCTCCTCCGGATTGCGATGTACCTCGATAGACAATCCATCTGCACCAGCAGCTATTGAAGCTCCCGACATAGGAATAACAAGATCATATCTACCCGTCCCATGTGAGGGATCTACAATAATAGGGAGGTGTGTCAATTTCTTAATCGCCGGTACAATGTTCAAATCAAGAGTATTTCTGGTGTACGTACAAAACGTCCGAATGCCTCTTTCACATAAGATGACTTTCTTATTACCGCCAGCCAAAATGTATTCAGCAGACATCAAAAATTCATCTAACGTAGCAGTTAATCCTCGCTTCAAAAGAATAGTCTTGTCAATCTTTCCTAATTTCTTCAATAATGGAAAGTTCTGCATATTCCTAGCTCCAACCTGCAATACATCTGCGTACTTTGCCACAAGCTCAACCTGCGCAGTATCCATAACCTCAGTAACAATAGGCAATCCCGTTTCTTTTTTTGCTTCAGAGAGCAATTTCAAACCCTCTTCCTCCATACCCTGGAAAGAGTAAGGTGAGGTTCTTGGTTTAAACGCTCCTCCTCGAAGCATATGAGCTCCCGCTTTCTTAACCTCTCGAGCAGTCTCCAATAACTGATCCCTGGATTCAACCGAACACGGTCCGGCAATAATAACGATATTCTTACCTCCTACCTTCACCCCACACACATCAATAATACTATTTTCCTCTTGGAATTCCCTAGACACGAGTTTGTAGGGTTTCATAATAGGTATAACTTTCTCAACAATCCTCATCGCCCGCAATTTGCCTTCCTGTAATTTCGATTCGTCTCCTAATGCTCCAATAACGGTGTATTCTGCTCCCTTCGAGATATGCGTTCTCAAACCCATTTCCTCTATCTTACTTTTTACCTCGGTAACATCCTCATCCGTTGCCTCTTTCTTAAGTACAATTATCATTTGTATCCCTCCTGTTTTCGTTTTTACCACCGTTAACTAAGCCATTTGCGCATCATACCTTTTTTGAGAGAATGATGCAGTTATTTAAAAAATAAAAAATAAAAAATATTCTCAAAGAAAAGAAAACTACTCCAGCTAGCATGTAAGACCTTCTGGGTGTTTCCAGTTACCATACACCTACAAATGCCCTTGGATATATAAAGATTATGCAAGAAAATGCCCTGTAAAAAGTCCTGGTTACCGGCTTTAAGTCGAAATCCTCATGATACAAAAT
>JAQBWB010000008.1 GCA_027623355.1 Nanobdellota archaeon
CGTCCCCGGAGGGGGCGACCCCTCGCAACGCACCTGCTTGTGAAAGGTGAAAGAATTTCGACCTTAGGAGGCTATGCACATACTAACATACCAAACCTTTTTAAACGAGTTGCGTTTTCTGAGTTTACAATTAAAGTTAATGAGGTTTTATAGGACAAGGTCCTTCAAGATAACAAAGTATGAAAAGAAGTTCACGACGTTGGAAAAAAAAGCGCCAGATGCGCTGGAAATGGCAGCGGAAGCGCATGCGAAAAGAGAAGCGTAAGAGGAATATAGCTAAAAGATGATTAACCGCCCATTTTGCTCAACTAAACACGAACGTATCACTAATGCTAGAGGAAGCGTTAAGTTCCCCTGTCCTGGATGTAATTCTGAAATTGTACGAAGTTCTCACGCTCGAAAGTTAGGTGCACAATATGTCTGTCCTAATTGTCAGTTCTTGGGGCCTAACTAAGATGAGTATGGTTATTGTTACCCTAAAAATTATGCCTGAATCGCCTGATGTAAATCTAGAGGGTATGCAGGGTGTTGTTAAGGAAAAGATTATTGCTTTTGCTGGTGAGACTACAATGGAGATTGAGGAAGAACCTATTGCTTTCGGATTGAAGGCGTTGAATATTACTTTTGCTTATGATGAGGACAAAGGAAGTCCTGATGATGTTGAAGCTTCTCTTAAAGAAATTGAAGGCGTTCAGTCTTGCGAATGTACTGGCGTTAGACGAGCTTTAGGGTAAAGCTTAAATATTCTGTATTCTTGAAATTTAGTATGTGGGTTGCACGTCTCAAATTACGTTATGACTTATCTGTAATGGGTAAGCGTTGTGAACGCTATCGAGTTAGTTCTCTAGGGATGTCATTGTCTCATTATAGCTCTGGAGAGAATACTTCGATATCGTATTATGAAACGTTTACTGGAGAGGATCAGCCGCTTGTGTTGCTTTCTGAAGATTTGAAGAATGATCCTACGTTGAAGGATATTGAGATTGGGTCTGGAGTTGCTTTTTTTAGACAGGAACTTTCAAATCAACAACCCCATCCGCGCAAGATGGTTCCTGCTGGAATTTTCTTTTTGTCTCCGATTAAAACGGATAAGGAGGGATTGGAACATTGGGAATTGGGATGTAGTTCTGAGCAGAAGTTAAGAGACTTTGTGGTTTTGTTGCAGAAGGAGCATTTAGAAATAAAAGTTGTTTCTATAGCATCTCAGCCGCTGCAGCAGGAATATGGGCAGGTGATGCCTGGTTTAACGGATGCGCAGCAGGAAGCTGTTTCTTTGGCTGCTAAACGTGGCTATTATAATTATCCTCGAAAGGTTGATTTGCAGATGCTTTCGGGTGAGGCTGGAAAATCATTATCTACGTTTAGAGAACATTTGCGCAAGGGCGAGAAGAAGCTCTTTGAGGAGATGTTTGGAAAGCCTGAGCAGATTCTGAAGTGATTACCATCCATACAGATGGAATGTGTTTACTCCACACATGATGGCGATAATGTTTTGATTGTCGTATACTGCTATGTCATGGGGTGAAAAGAAACATCTGCCAGAGGGATGTGAGTGGATATCTATTAAGGTGTTCGGTGGACAGGGTTTTGCTATCACGCTTTTGAAATCTTGATGAAGGATTTCTGGGAAGTGGATTTTGTTGATTAGGATGTTATTGTTACTTCTGCTTCCTTGGAGGCATGCTTTTATTTCGTTTCCGTTGGCGGTTTTGTAGGCGGTTTGTAGCAGTTGTAAGGTGTTGTTCTCGAAGGTGATTACTCCTTCGTCTATGAGTTGGTTGTTTTGTAGGTTTGTTGAGGTGGATCTTGCCGCAAGAAATTCTATGATATAGCTGCTTGGGATGAAATAGATTACAATGAGGTAGAGTAGCGTTAGTGAAATTAATAGGAGCGATGTTTTCTTGAACCAATTCGGTATCTTTATCGGTTCTGGAAGTTGGTCTAGCTCTTTGATTTCTTGTTCTAGGTCTCTTTGCATGGAAATTAATAGATTTGGATATATTTAATGGTTTAGAAAGTAGTCTTTACAAAATGTCGGGATGCGGAGCATCCTGATCACGCTCAGAGTTGTTTCACAACTCCAAAAGGCTAGGACCCAAAGAGGGAAAAGTGAATGTGGAAAGAAAGGGTGAATGCGGCAGCCGAGAATTGAACTCAGGCTAGCCTTTACAAAAGGCTAGGACCCAAAGAGGGAAAAGTGAATGTGGAAAGAAAGGGTGAATGCGGCAGCCGAGAATTGAACTCAGGTCACAACGTCTTTGCTGTGTGGATTGGCAACGTCGTATCTTAACCACTGGACAACTGCCGCATGAAGGGGATTGGTGATTGGAATGGGCCCAACCGGAATTGAACCGGTGACATTCGCCTTGTAAGGGCGACGTTATAGCCGCTAAACCATGGGCCCAATAGCTTCTTAGAATCCGCTAGCGGTATAAAAAGGTTATGGAACTGTTAGGGGAAGGTTTTTATAATTTGGAATTAAGCATTTGTGTATGGACGCCGTAATGAACTTGGACTCTAGTAGGCCTGCGCATGATCATATTTATGATATGTTGTTGCAGAAGGATGAAATTACTTGGCAGACTGTTCTAAAGGAGCTTGTTAAATCTGAGGAGATGGATCCATGGGACGTAGATGTTTCGATTATCGCTAAGAGATATATTGATACGATTAAAACATTGAAGGAACATGATTTGAAGATTTCTGGGAAAATGTTGCTCGCTGCTGCTATTTTACTTAAAATTAAATCTAATCGTTTGGTAGGAGAGGATATTGAGTACCTCGATAGGTTGATTTCGCAGCAGGATGAGGAGGAGGATTTACTTGATTTTGAAGAGGAGGTTAGTCCTAGGGCTCGGGAGGATATTCCTACTGATTTGATTCCGAAGACGCCTCAGATGCGTAAAAGGAAGGTTTCGATTCATGATTTGATGCAGGCTCTTGAGAAGGCATTAGAGGTTAAGAGACGAAGAGTTTTGCAGAGTGCTCCGCCGACCCATGTGTTGATTCCCTCACGTAAGAAAGATATCTCTGCTATCATTAAGGACGTGTATGGTTCTGTTAAGAATTTTTTTTGGGATACTCCCAAGAATACCTTGATGTTTTCGCAATTGTTACCTGAAAATGCGGATAAGGAAGGCAAGATTGCTACGTTTATGCCCCTTTTACATCTAGCTACTGCTCATCGAGTGGATTTGCACCAGGAACAGCATTTTGGTGATTTTGTTGTCTCGTTACGTGATGGACAGCCGGAATCGGATATTGTTGTTGAGGAAGAGACTGAACTAAAGGAAGAAGCTGTATCAAAAGAAGATGTTGAAGATTCTGAGTAAGACCTGATGTTGGTTCTCTTTTCTGGTATTGAAGATATTCCATACACAACCTTTTTAAAACCAGTTGAGTTCGGGAATACTAGATAGCTATGGCAGAAGATATGGTTTTGATTGCGGGAAGTGCTAACCCTGAGTTAGCTGAAGAGATCTCCAAAAAGCTCGATATAGCATTGCATCCGCTTGAGGTTAAGCAGTTTAGCGATGGTGAGAAGTATGTTCGTATCGGTAAGAGTGTTCGTGGAACTCGTGTTTTTGTGATTCAGCCTACAAGTCCGCCAACTAATGATACGTTGATGGAATTATTGCTCATTATTGATGCTTTAAAGAGAAGTTCTGCTAAGGAGATTAATGTTGTTGTTCCCTATTTCGGTTATTCTCGGCAGGATCGCAAGACCCTTCCACGAGAGCCTATTTCTGCTAGAGTGGTTGCCAACATGATTGAGATGGCAGGTGCGCATCGTGTTATTACTTTTGACTTGCACGCTGATCAGATTCAGGGATTTTTTGACATTCCGGTTGATAATTTAGAGACTACTTTGCTGTTTGCTGATTTTTTGCTTGATAAGAAGAAAAAGGATGTTGTGGTCGTTGCTCCGGATGTTGGCGGAGCGAAAAGAGCTCGAAGGTTGGCTCGGGAGCTTGGAGCACCTATTGCGATTATCGATAAACGAAGAATGGGACATGCAGAGGCTGAAGCTATTAACATTATTGGAGAGGTAGAGGGTAAATTTGCTATTCTTATTGATGACATGATTGATACTGCAGGCACTATTTCTAGTGCGGCTGAGGCCCTTAAAAAGGCTGGAGCGAAGGAGGCATGTATTATTGCAACTCACGCTTTATTCTCTGGAGATGCCATTGAAAAACTGGATCAGGATTTTATTTCGATGGTTGGAGTCACTAATAGTGTTGCAATTGCTAAAGAAAAACGATTTAAGAAGTTAGAGATTATTTCGATTGCTGAAATTTTAGCAGGTTCTATTAAGAAGATTTATGAAGGCACCTCGATGGGTGAATTCTTTGAAGCGTTACAGGAGAAGATTGAAAAGAAAAAATGACTAAAGAAGATGAAATGAAAGAGAGAATACAGGAAATGCAGCAGATGCAACAGCACTTAGAGCAGTTGCAGGAACAACAAGCGATGGTTGAACAACAGCTTGAAGATTTAGCGATGTCTTCAAATGGTTTAGAGGAATTTGAGAAATTGAGTGCGGGAGACGAGGTGTTGTTTCCTGTGTCTAATGGTATTTTTGCTAAGGCTACGTTACAAAATCCTAGTAAGTTGCTTGTGAACATTGGTGCACAGGCGATTGTCGATAAAACTCCTGAACAGGCTAAAAAGATCTTACAGGATCAGTTCGGGGAATTACAGGAATTGCACCAAAAGATTGTAGGTCGATTGCAGGCGTTTATGATGCAGGCTCAGGCTCTTGATGCGCAGCTGCAGGGTATGGCTAAGTAGGTGCTCCATGTTTGGATTTCTTAAGAAGAAAATTAAGGAGGGCATTGACAAGCTTACTGGTAAGATTGAGGAGGGACCAGTTGTTGACGAGCCTATAGTTGAAAAGATTGTTGAAGAAAAGGAAGAGGTTGTTGTTCCTGAAGTTGAAGAGAAAGAGGTTGTTGAACCCGTTGAAGTTTCTAAACCTGTTGTTCAGCCTGAAGAGGTTGTTGTTGAAGATCCTGTTATTGAGGAAGTTATTGAGGCTTCTGAAGTTGAAGAGAGGGTCGAGGTTGTTACGCCTGGACCTGTGGAAAGGGAGCAGTCTGCTGTTGTCAAGCCCTCTGTGATTGGAGAGGGTGTTACTGATGAAGACGTTGATGAGCTTCTTAGTGAGCCCGTTGATGAGAAGGTTGAGGATGCTCCTAAAGAAGAGGTTGTTGAAGAGAAAAGTGTCCCTGAGCCGGTTGTTGAGGTTGTTGAAGAGGAGGTTGAGGATGCTCCTAAAGAAGAGGTTGCTGTTGAAGAACCTGTTGTAGAGAAAAAAGGTTTTTTCAAGAAACTTACTTCTGGATTTGCTAAGAAAGTTACTACTACTACGATTTCTCAAGATAAGTTTGAGCAATTATTCCAGGAATTGGAGATGAGTATGCTCGAAAATAATGTTGCGGTCGAGGTTATTGATAAGATTAAAGAAGATTTATCGAAAGTTTTGGTGGAGCAGCCATTGAAACGTACTAAGATTGAGCAAACTATTCGGGATACGTTGAAACAATCTATTCTTGACGTGTTATCAGTTGAAACGGTTGATTTGCTCTCTAACATTTCTAAAAAGAAGCCTTATGTGATTTGTTTTGTAGGTATTAATGGTTCAGGTAAAACGACCTCGATTGCTAAGCTTGCCCATTACTTGAAGGAACAGGGTAAAACTGTGGTTCTTGCTGCAGGAGATACCTTTAGGGCTGCTAGCATTCATCAACTACAGGAACATGCTGACAAACTGGATGTGAAATTGATTAAGCATGATTATGGAAGTGATCCGGCTGCGGTTGCGTTTGATGCTATTAAACACGCTACGGCCAAGGGTGCAGATGTTGTTTTGATTGATACTGCTGGAAGGATGCAGAACAATGACAATTTGATGGCTGAGCTTGAGAAGATTATACGTGTTGCTACTCCTGATCTGAAAATTTATGTTGGAGAGGCAATTGCTGGAAATGATTGTGTTGAACAGGTAGCGCAATTTAACTCTGCTGTAGGTATTGATGGTATTATCTTAACTAAAGCGGATGTTGATGAGAAAGGTGGCGCAATGATCTCTGTTTCGTATATTTCTGGAAAGCCTATCTTGTTCTTGGGCATTGGACAGGAATATTCTGAATTAGAGCCCTTTGATTCTGAAAAAGTATTGGCTCGGTTGGAACTTTAATATTTCTTTTTTAATCACAACGCTTAAAAGATATTAGTAAATATCCTCCTTCATGAAGAAGATAGTCATGTATTTTATTGTAGGTATTCTGTTGCTCTCTTTGGTAGCTGCTGAAGAGGGCCATATGAAACTGCTTGCGGTTCGAGAGACTGCGGATGGTTATGGAGGGAGTATTGCGGATGTATACCTTCGTATTGAGCCGGGCTCGGGACAGGTATTCTTGGATACCTTCCCTTTAACGCGAACGGATACTCAGATTTCTACTCGGTTTGCGAAGCAGATTGCCTGTGATTATTTAGATGAATACTGCGGTCAATATGATTTTTTCTATACGATTCGGGCTGACTCTTCTATTATTGCTGGTCCCTCCGCAGGGGCTGCTTTGTCATTGCTCACTATCTCTTTGTTGGATGGCGTTACGCTTGATGAGAGTGTTAGTATTACTGGTACGATTAACTCAGGGGGTTTGATTGGATTTGTTGGGGGAATTAAGGCAAAAATTCAGGCGGCAGCTGATATTGGTTTGACTACGGTCTTGATTCCGCAGGGTGAGCGGTTTGTGGATGATGATAAGGTCAATGGAAGTTTCTTTTCTGTTGATACTGAGAGTAATTCTAGTAATGCTACGATTGATCTTGTCGCTTTTGGGTTGTCACTTGGTGTTGAGGTTATTGAGGTTAGTGATTTAGACGAGGCTCTCGCTCATTTTACGGGCAAAGAATATGTTGCTTTGAATGTTACGTTGACGGTAGATGAACATTATGCTGAGACGATGAGTCATTTGACGGCTGCGTTATGTAATCGAACGATTCAGTTGGGTTCGTTGTTAGAGGGATATAATCTTTCTCGCGAGAATAGTACTCATCAACGTATCTTGAATTTGAGTGCTGCATCCGAAAGTGCATTTTCTGAGGGTAACTACTACTCTGCTGCTTCGTATTGTTTTAGTGCTAATGTTCAGAGTTCTTACTTGATTAAGTTGTTGAAGGATGCTGGTGAGGAGGATGTTAATGCTACTCTTGAGACGATTGAGCGCAATGTTGAGCGTTTAGAACAGGCATTAGCAGGTAGAGAGCAGAAAACGCTTTCGGACCTTGAGGCTTATAGCGTTGTTGTTGAGCGCTTGATTGACGCAAAGGAGCAGAAAGATCGTATTGACTTGGAGGATCCTAATCTTAGGACGCTTGCCTTTTCGTTAGAGCGTGTTTACTCTGCATTTTCCTGGGCTCGTTTTTATGATCATCGAGGTAAGACTATCTCCATTAATTCCAAATCACTTAGATCCTCATGTGAACAGAATATTGCTGAGGCTGAGGAGCGTTTTCAATATTTACAATTATTTTATCCCGTTATTGACCTTGCTGATACGCGTTCTGAGCTGAATCGGGCGTATGATGATCTTAACTCCGGCGAATATACTCTTTGTTTGTTTAAGGCTACTAAGGCTAAGGCTGAATCTAATATCGTTCTTAATTCAATAGGAGTTGAGGTGGATAAGATTCCTGATTTGATTGCTAAAAAAAGAGTTCTTGCGAAACGTGTTATTGCTCGACAGATTGAAAAAGGTAATTTTCCTATTTTAGGGTATTCTTACTATGAATATTCTGGTGCTCTTATTGATTCGGATCCGTTTTCGGCTTTACTGTTTGCTGAATATGCTTTGGAGATGAGTAATTTAGATATGTACTTTCCTCCGGGAAAAGGTATCGCGGTATCGGTTGATGTTGACTCAGTAGCAATCTTTTTATGGGGGCTTGTCTTGGGTGCATTTATTATGCGGATTGTTACTTTATTGGATGGCAATGGAAGAAAAAAGAAGAAATAGTAATCTGGCATGGCTCGTTTTACTCGCTTGTGTAGTGGTGTATGGGAACAGTTTCCTGAATGATTTTGCATATGATGACCATCACTTTATTTTAGAGGATGTTGCTATTCGAGATGGGTCCTATCTTTCGTCTTGGTTTGTAAATGATATCCAGGGGTTGTATCGTCCTCTACGGCAGGTACTGTATGTAGTTTCCTATCATTTCTTTGGTGAACATCCTTTTGGCTATCATTTACAATCGTTATTGTTCCATATAGGTAATTCGCTGTTGGTTTTGGGTATGGGCTTGTTGTTGTTTATTAGTCGCAAGAAGGCTTTATTTGCTGCTCTGCTTTTCGCAGTACATCCTATCCACACTGAACGTGTTACTAATATGACGGGTGGATTTGATCAGCTAGGTATTCTCTTTTTGTTAGGTGCATTGTATTTGTATATGCTCTATGCTAAGCGTGGTGGGAAAAAATACCTTTGGAGTTCGCTTTTTGTTTTTGTACTCGGATTATTTTCTTCAGAAGAGGCAATAGTGTTGCTTCCATTGATAGTGCTGTATGATTGGTTTATCCAAAAACAGGTTAAGCCTAAGGAGTATGTTTGGTATGCTCTCATTAGTCTTGGTTATCTTATCTTGCGTTTTTGGGTTCTTGGAATTGGGGCTCGAGGTGAGGGATATTCTGCGTATGTTCGTTTCTTAGCTATGGATATAGCCTTTGTAAAATATTGGGGGTTGTTATTTTTGCCCTTCCCTTTGACTGTGCAGCATAGTATTTCATTGGAGACTCTATCGCTCTTTAGTCCCTGGATTTTGGGTGCTTTGGCCTTGCATGTCTTTCTGCTGGTGTGGGCTGTAACATCTCGACATAGGTATCCTATTGCTTGCTATGGTATCTTTGGATTTTATGTAGCCTTACTTCCTATGTCGCAGATTGTGCCTATTCAGACAATTATGGCTGAAAGATATTTGTATGTTGCGTCTGTTTTTTTTTGTTTAGCATTTGTTTGCTTGATTTATGCTCTGCAGCGGTATGTTGCCGATGAAGAGCTGCGAAAGAAGTTTTCAAGTGGGGTGATGTGGGCAGTTATTATTGTATTTTCTATCATGACCATCGAGAGAAATTTGGACTGGAGGGATGATGTTACTCTTTGGAAGGATACGATTGCAGTATCTGCGCGCAGTTCGCTTGCCTATAACAATCTAGGATTTGCATATGATAGATTGGGGCAATATAATAAGGCTATACCTGCGTATCTGGAAGCTATTCTTTTAGATTCTAAAAACTTTAAAGCCTATTCTAATTTAGGTGTTGCCTATATTCGGATTGAGTCGTATAATCCTGCACTCCGTGCATTGAATCAGTCGATTCTTCTTGATCCGACGTATGCTAAATCACATAATTTCTTGAGTATTGCATATCAGGAATTAGGGATGCCGAATCAGGCTAGAACTGCTTTGTTAACGGCAGTAGCATTAGATCCTCTGTATTATGAGGCTTATAATAATTTAGGAATTCTGTATGCTCGGTATGGTGAGGTTGAGGGTGCTCGCAAATCTTTTAGTCGAGCGCTTGCAATTAATCCAACATATGAGGATGCAATCTATAACTTGGAAGTATTAGAAAAACCCCAGTAAGGCCCGTGAAGGCCTCACAAGGGAAAAAGAGGTGATAGATTACTATCGATATTAGTGTTGGTAGTGTTATATATAAAGATTTCTGCTGATTATTATTCCGAAGTGGTGACAAAAAAGGTTCTTTTTATTTATAGTAATTTCTTCAGAACTGCTAAGACCTCTGGAGGAGATGCTTTTCCTTTTGTTGCTCGCATCACTAGGCCTACGATGAAGTTTAGGGATTTTTCATTTCCTGCTTTGTAGTCTTCTACTGCTTGCGGGGCTTCTTTGATTGCTGCCTTGCAATGTATTTCTAGTTCGTTGGTGTCTGCAACGGTTTCTAGTTTTTCTGCTTTGATGTACTCTTTGATATCGAGATTGGTATGGACTAGTGTTTCTAGAATTTTCTGACCTACGGTTTCGGTGATTTTGGATGCTTTGATGAGTTTTAATAGGTCTATTAGATGGTGGTCTTTTATTTCGGTATCTTCTAATTTCTTTTTTGCGTATTTTAGGACTCTCGGTAATTCTCTTCTTATCCATTTTGCTGCTAGTTCTGGATCTACTTTTTTTGAGACGGCTTCATAGAGTTCGGCTAGGGCTTTGTCTTTTGAAATAATGGTCGCCATTTCCTCTGAGATTCCTTGCTCGGAGAATTTCTTTGATTTTTCGTGTGCTAATTCGGGCATTTCACTTTCTATTGATTTAATCCACTCTTTAGTTAGTTCGATTTGAACTAGATCTGGATCGATGATGTAGCCGTACTCTTCCTCGGATTCTTTTAGTCTTAAGGGAGTTGAGGTTCCTGAATCTGCATCCCATGATCTTGTTTCTGCTTGGATTTTTTCGTTTTCCTTTACTGCTGTTTTTTGTCTTGCAACTTCATATCGTAAAGCTCTTTCAATTTCTTTAAACCCGGTAATGTTTTTTACCTCGACACGCTGGTAATCGGATTCTTTAATGGAGACATTGGCATCGGCTTTGATGATGCATTCGTTGCTGTCGAAGATTTCTAGATATTCTAGGATGGTGATGAGCTGTTTCATGAAGTTTCTTGCCTCTCCTGGAGAGGTCATCTCGGGCTTAGTTACTAATTCTACTAATGGATTGCCGGATCGGTTGTAGTCGATAAGGACGTAGTTTGAGGCTGCTATCCCTGAGGGATGCACTAGGGATGCAGGGTCTTCTTCTAAATGAATTCGAGTGAGGTTGATCTTTTTTCCATCGCTTAGCGTGAGTTGGCCAGATTCTGCAAGCGGTAACTCGTACTGGGAGATTTGATAGTTTTTTGAGAGATCGGGATAGAAATAGCTCTTTCTTGAGAAGATGAGGTTTGATGCTATCTTTGATTTTGTCGCTAGAGCTAGTTTAAGTGCAAAATCGATTGCTTTTTTGTTTACTACAGGTTTTGAACCTGGATGTCCTAGACAGATTTCGCAGGTTCTGGAGTTAGGTTCTTGTGATCCGATTCTAGAGCATCCACAAAATAACTTTGTATTGGTCTTTAGCTCAATGTGGACCTCTAACCCTATTACGACATCGGTTGTGAAATTCATAGTTTGTTTCCTACCTGCATGAGGGTTTCTTCTTTGAGATGATCTGCTATTAGTAGCATTCCAACGGGTAGATTTTCTTTGTTGTTTCCTACTGGAATTGAGATGTGCGGTAAGCCAGCTAGATTAGGGCCTACTGTCATGATGTCTGCCATGTAATGTTGCATCGGCGTTAGTTTCTTTATTTCTGAGAATTTTGGAGCTACGAAGGGCATGGTCGGTGAAACTAGGACATCAACTTTCTTGAATGCCTTTTTGTATTCATCTATGATTTTGGTTCTGACTTTCGTTGCTTTGATGTAGTAGGCATCCCTGAAACCTGCCATGCGCACAAAGGTTCCGATGATGATTCTTCTCTTTGATTCATCGTTGAAGATGGCTCTTGTATTCTTGAAGTATTCATTGAAAGTGCCGTCAATTTTCTCTTGTTTTCCGTAGCGTAATCCTGAATATTTGGCTAGATTGGTTGAGGCTTCTGCCATTGCAATGAGATAATAACAGGCAACCCCATATTTTTCAGTTATAGGTAGTTTTATGTCTTGTAGAAGTGCTCCTTGATCTTCAAGTTTTTGGATCCCATCTGCAACTTTTTCTGCAACCTGGATATCTACTCCTTGTCCGAAGCTGTTTTTTAGAATTCCTACCCTTAGGCCTTTTATAGATTTATTAAGCGCTTTCGTGTAGTCAGGTACGGGTTCGTCGAGAGATGTTGAGTCCTTATCATCATACCCTGCGATGATTTCCATCATTAGGGCTATTTCTTCCATGGTTTTTGCCATGGGACCTATCTTATCTAGAGAATTTGCATAATCCATGAGTCCGTATCTGCTTACTCTTCCGTAAGTTGGACAGAATCCGATGACTCCACAGAAGGATGCTGGACCTACTATTGATCCTCCTGTAGATTCTGCTAGTGCTATGTGTGGAAAGTCGGCTGCCTTAGTGATTCCGGCTGCGCCTCCACTGCTTCCACCACAGGATCTCGTTTTGTCTACTGGATTCTTGGGTATGTGCATACCTTTTCCTACATTTACTGAGAATGAGCCAAAGCCGAACGCATCTTGGGCTGTTTTTCCGATAATGGCTGCGCCTTCTTTTCTTATTTTTTCAATTACGGTTGCATCAAAAACAGGTTTGTAGCCTTCCAGAATTGCGGAACCTGCACGCGACTCCATGTCTTTTACACAGATACAGTCTTTTACGGAGACTGCGATGTCTTTGAGTTTTCCAGAGCCGGAGGTTGGAGCATCATCTATCTCGTTGAAGAGATTCAACTCTTTGTTTATTTTTTTTACTTGCTCGGCTCTTTTATTCATACTATTCAATCGTTACTTTGTTCATGACGACGTCAACATCGGGTTTGTCTCCAAATCCTGTGTGAACTGCCTCAATTTTTTCGATTACGTCGTATCCTTCAATGACCTTTCCGAAGATAGCGTGTTTCCCATCTAACCAGGGTGTTGCTGCAACCGTAATGAAGAATTGAGATCCTCCACTGTTGGGTCCTGAATTAGCCATACTTAAGATTCCTGGAGTGTCGTGTTTTAATCCCTCGCCAAATTCATCCTCGATGGTGTAGCCGGGTCCGCCAGTCCCTTTACCTTCAGGATCTCCTCCTTGGATCATGAATTCTGGAATAACACGATGGAAAATTACTCCGTCATAGAAGCCCTTATTGATTAGATCGATGAAGTTTTTTGTGGTAATGGGCGCTTTATCTTCAAATAATTCTACTTTGAAATCACCTTGTGTTGTTTCGAAGACTGCTATGCTATTTTTTGTTTCTGTCATTTGTTTCCCTCCGTTACTGCATGCTGAAAATATTACTATTGCAGCTAGTAGTATCATTGTTGTTGTTTTCATTTACACCACCCTTGGACCTTTTATATATCCGTCTTTTTTTTCTTTTACGTTTGCTAATGCTTGTTCTTGTGATAGGCATTCCTTTTTGATATCGTCTCTTGTGTGATTTTTTAGCGGTACGGGTTGAAAGCTCGATTGGGTATTTTTTGTATCTACCTCTTTGAGTTTTGAGAAAGTGTCTAGGACTTCTATAAGATCGCTAGCGAGGTTCTTCATATCTGCTTTTGAAAGCTGTAGGCGTGCTACCTCAGCTACTTGTTCGATAAGGGATTTGTCAATCTTCATAGATTTACATAAAGTGGAGATGTTTAAAAAGTTTGTTATACTTTTCCAGAGTAGATTTTATGCCAGGCTTTGACCATTTCGATGTCTTCGTCTATGAGGGTGAGTGTTTTGATGTGTCCTGGATTGAAGTTTACGATCGCTTCTATCATTGCCTTTGCTACTGACTCTTTGGGGATTCCGTCAGTTTGTGTGCCAAGACCCGTCATTGCTAGAAATTGAATCTTGTTTTCCTCTGCGCAATCTAATGCTGCTATGGTTGCCTCTTTGATGTGTTCTATTGAGGATACTCCACTAGGTTGTTCCATGGTTGGGGAATGAATGATGTGTTCGCACCGTAATTTGCCTGATTGAGTAAGAACTGCAGTACCAAGAGGAATGGGTGCTTGTTCTACTGCCTCCATTTCTATTTCTTGGCCGCCTTCTTTTTTTATGGTTTCTGCTAATCCGCCACCCATAAATCCATAACTATTTGTTGGATTGACAATTGCATCGGCGTGAAATCGTATGATATCTTCGTGAAGTATTTTTATGTCCATACGGTTAAGAAAATGAGCTTCTTTTTAAAGATATTTGCGTTTTTGAAAAGGAATGGAGTCAATCAAGGGATGAGTCAATCAATTGGAATGGAGTCAATCAATTATTATGTAAGTCAGGGGTTTTCAACGCCCTTAGATACCATGGTTCAGGCTCTATTTCGAGGTAAATTTTCATCTTTAGTGCCTCGATTTTTAGATCGATTTGTGAAACTTGCTGAAGGCAAAGGATCTGAACTTTTAAGGACCTATACTGCAGCCTATACTAGTTACGGAACTATTCATTATTTGATTGAACCTACCTTAGGGCTTGTAGCCCATGAACAGTTTCATGTGGATGCTGCACCTCATACCCTGTTAGGTTCAAGCAGATTCAGAACTCTAGAGGAGAAACCTGCTTATCCGTTAGAAGATTATGTTGATGACGTTGAGGAGGCCGCCATTAGAGTTGAGGCTGCTCCTGTGTTGCGAAGCTTAGCTCGCGAGATTAACTCTAACGGAACACTGCCTTTTGAACATTACCTACCCAAGATAAAACAGGTACTTTCGGATTTTGACTCGGCTAACGTTAGATCTCCATGGACCACTTTTCTCTTTTTGTACGAAAACTTTTCACATTATGATCTTTTTTACCATATTTTTGAAAAAGTCGGGATTGAGAGGGGAACACAGCTTGCCCAGGACATGCTCTTTGATATTAATATGAGCATAAAAAGTGAAATTCCTGATGATGAAGCTGTTTCGAACAGTATGAAGAAGATGATAGAATGTTTGGGTCTTCGTGTCGAAGACTATCTTCCTTTATCTCATTCTGCTTGGAACGAGGATTTTGGAAAAATACGTGCGCCGAGCCAGACCATCTCTGAGGGTAGAGCTTGTCTTGAAATCAGCCTTTTTGGTGGATCTCATACACCTACAATGGGTGCCTTCTATACTGCTTTTAAAGAATTTGAACCTGAATTTTTGAAAATGGATCCTGAAGTGGTTATGGGATAACTACTCTTTTAGAAATGCTACTAGTTTTTCTATTGCTATGCGTCTGAATTTTTTTACGTCTTTGATGTTTTCCATCTCGGCGTATGTTTTTTCTTGACCTTCTGGAATAAAAATTGGATCGTGACCGAAACCGTGCTCGCCTCGTTCTTTTAGTGCTATGGTGCCGCGTTCTGAACCTACAAAGACTTTTGGATCTTCGCCGGGTTCGCAGTAGCCGATTGCTGAGATATATTCTGCTCCTCGTTTTTCTTCGGTGTCTAGTAATTTAAGAATTCCCTTTAGGCCTATTCTAGGATGAATGTAGGCTGAACAGGTTCCTGGAAATCCTTTGAGAGCATCTATGAACATGCCTGAATCTTCGACGATGATGGTTTTTTTTAAGGTATCTGCTAGTTGTTTCGCTGCGACTTTTGATATTTCTCCTGAATCATCGGAACGCATCTCGGGATAGTCGATCTCGATATGTTCTAGCTCTGCAATTCCTTTTAGCACTGCTTCGAACTCTGCTACTTTGTGCTTGTTAGAGGTAATAAAAGAAATTTTCATTTTTTTGTGGTTGTAGAAATATGTAGCTCCTTCATTTGTCTTTCGTCAATTTTTCCAGGAGATCCATCCATTGGACATTCTGCTGACTTGTTCTTTGGGAATGCAATGACTTCACGGATGTCTGTTTGATGGAGCATTAATGCCACGGTTCTGTCAAATCCTATGCCAATTCCACCGTGCGGTGGAGCTCCGTACTTGAAGGCTTCTAGTAAAAATCCGAAACGTTCTTCGGCTTCTTTTTCGTCAAATCCCACACTTTTCATGATTGTTTTCTGGACTTCTGGAGAATGATTTCTAATAGATCCTGAACCGAGCTCCCATCCATTCATCACAAGATCGTATTGGGTGCAAATTACCTTGCCAGGATCTGATTCTATGAATTTAATATGCTCTTTTTTTGGCATACAGAACATATGGTGGGCCATCTCCCACTTCTCGTTATCGTCATCCCACTCGAACAAGGGGAATTCTGTGATCCAACAGAAGTTGAACTCTTCTTGGTCATAGATTTTGAAGTGGTCTGCTAGTTTAATTCTTAATCTACCTAGAACTGCATTGGTTACTTTCTCTTTATCGGCAACGAACATGAGGATTTGACCTTCTTTTGCGCCGGTTGCTTTTACTAATTCTTTTTTTATTTTATCTGAGAAGTATTTTGCGATGTTACTTTCTAGGCCGTCTTTGCCTACTCGCATCCAAGCCATTCCTTTTGCGCCTAGTTCTTGAGCGAAGGTGATGTATTCGTCTAGTTCTTTTCTTGATAGTTCTCCTGGAGATGCTACGCACTTGATGAGGCCGCCATGTTCTATGATTGAGTTGAAGACTCCGAATTCTGAACCTTTTACAATATTATTTACATTAACGAGGTGAAGATCGTATCGGATATCGGGTTTGTCGTTTCCATATTTGTCCATGGATTCTTTATAGGGAATTCTTGGGAAGGGTGTTTTAAGATCTTTACCTAGTACTTTCTTCCAGATGTGCTTATAGAGTCCTTCGAATGTGGTCCAGAGGTCTTCTAAATCTACAAAGGACATTTCAACATCAATCTGAGTGTGTTCTGGCTGTCTGTCTGCTCGTAGGTCCTCATCACGTAAACAGATGGGTAGTTGGAAATAGCGATCCATTCCGGAACACATTAAAATTTGTTTGTATAGCTGTGGAGATTGCGGTAGAGCGTAGAATTTTCCAGGGTTTACTCTGCTTGGAACAACATAATCTCGTGCTCCTTCTGGTGTGCTCTTTACTAATAAGGGTGTGGTGATTTCTATGAAGTTGTTATCTGTAAAGTATTCTCTTGTGGCTTGTGCAACCTTTGCTCGGAATTCAAGATGCTTCTGCATTTTAGGTCTTCTTAGGTCTAAATATCTGTATTTCATACGGACTTCTTCTGAAGCTTCCTTATTATCGTCAATTTCGATAGGAGGAGTCATTGCTTTGTTTAAGATTTCTAACTCATCTACTATGACTTCAATTTCCCCTGTTTTTAATTTAGGATTTTCTAGATCTTTACCTCTCGCTCTAACTTTACCTTTAATGTGGAGAACGTCCTCTCTGCTGACGTGTTCGGCAATCTTGTGTGCCGCTTTGTTATGTTTAGGATCGAGAACTACTTGTGTTAGGCCGTATCTATCCCTTAGGTCTACAAAAATGATTCCGCCGTGGTCTCTTCTAGAGGCCATCCAGCCAGCTAATTCGACAGACTTTTTGATGTCATTTTTCGAGAGTTCGCCGCAGGTGTTGGTTCTTTTCATGGTACAGAGATTTCTAGGCGTGTTTATAAAGATTGTTGCTAATTTTCACCTCGGTAGCGATTAACCTTTTAAAGAAATCTTACTTTTTCTCAGTATGACTGAATTTCCTAAGCTTAAAGGCAAGGTATTACTTAGTCCAATGGCTGGCGTTACCGATGTAGCATTTAGAGCGTTATGTAAGAAGTATGGTGCTGCTCTTACTTATACTGAGTTTTTGTCTAGTGCTGCCCTTGTTAGAGGTAGTGTTCATACTGAAAAGATGTTGGCTACCGATCCTAAAGAGAAACCGGTTGCTGTTCAGTTGTTTGGAAGCGATATTAAGGAGGTTGTTGGAGCCGCTCAACTTGTTTCTGATAGATTTGATATTATTGATATTAACTGTGGCTGTCCTGCTTGGAAGGTGATTAAGACTGGTAGTGGTAGTGCATTGTTGAATGATCCTGCTAACATTGCTTCTTTTGTTTCTAAACTAGTTTCTGCGGTTCCTAATCCGGTTACGGTTAAGATTAGGTCGGGAGTTACAAGTGATTCTATTAATGCGGTTGTGGTTGCTAAAGCTATTGAGGATGCTGGTGCGAGTGCTGTTGCGATTCATGGTCGTACTCAGAAGCAGGGATATTCTGGGGAGGCGGATTGGTCGATTATTAAAAAAGTAAAAGATGCTGTTTCCATTCCTGTTATTGGTAATGGGGATGTGTTTACTCCTGAGAACTTTAAAGATCGATTGGAGGAGAGCGGAGTTGATTATATCATGGTTGCTCGTGGTGCGATGAACAATCCCTTTTTGTTTAAGCAGATTTCTGATTATTTAGCAAAGGGTTCTTACAAAAATAAGGGTAAGAAGGTTCTGTTTCGTGAATATCTGAAACTTGCTCAGAAATACTCAATAGATTTTTCTGTTGTGAAGAACCACGCAATGTCTTTTTCTAAGGGTATTGCTGGCGGTGCCAAGGTTAGAGGTAAACTGTCTACGATAAAGGAGATTTCTGAGTTAGAGACGGTGTTTGACGAACTGTAGAGTTTTTTTCAAACTCAATTCTCACAGAAGTCTTCTACTTTTTTTGTGCTGATTTTACTTGTTCTCGTAACTCCATCTCCCTTTTCTTACGGTTATAGGAGAGGACGTAGGTGTGTACACTGTCTCTTATGGATCTTAACAGAAGCATCATGGGAGAGGACTTATCGAATGGGAGAGGACTTGGGGCATTTGGAAGATATATCTCTTCTTCTTCCTTTGCTAGTGAGATTATGGGAATTGTTAGGCCTAGGCTTTTTAGTGCTTCTAGTGCCGCGTTGAGTTGAGTTATTCCCCCATCGATTACAATGAGATTTGGAAACGCAAGGTTCTCGTTTGAAAGTCTGCGATATCTTCTTAGGACTGCTTCATGCATCGACTTTGGATCGTCTTGTGCTGTTACTGACTTCATCTCAAACCTTCGATAGGCTTGATTGTTTGGTACGCCGTCAACCCACTGAGTCATTCCTGCAACGATATGTTCATCACCTAGATTTGAGATATCGAAACATTCGATTACTCGAGGATATTCGTTAAGATTGAGTGCATCTTTAAGTTCTTCTAGAGCTGTTATTGTTCGAGTTGCAATATTTTTGAGTGCTAGATCTACTAGTGCTTTTTTTTCTGCAATTTTTGGAACATTAAGGATTACCTTGGCATTGCGCATTCTTTTGAGATATTCTTCAAGGATTTCTTTTTCATGTTCATCTTCCCAGCAAGCCTCACTTAACAAAATTTCATAGGGTGGCTGTTTATCTCCATAATATCTTTTGATGAAACTCTGTAATATCTCGCTCGATACTGGGAAATGAAACTCTCTCTTTCCAGAAAGTACTCCTTTGTTTATTGTAAAAAGTACTATCATCGCTTTCGTTGCATCTTTCTTTATTGCGATGATATGTTGATCGTAGTTTTTATGAAGATCTACTTTTTGTTTTTGTTGCAGGTAGAGTATTGCGTCAAGTTGTCGTTTCTTTTCTAGAGCTATCTCGTAATGAGTTGATTCTGCTGATTTTTTCATTTCACTTTCAAGTTGCGCTACTATTTCGCTTGAGTTTCCTTTTAGAAATTTAGTCGCTCCGACTACCTGTTTATGGTATTGCTCTGGGTCTACTTTTGCAACACAGGGCGCCGTACAAAGTCCGATATGATAATTGAGGCATGCTCTTTTGGGTAGTGACTTGCAGGTTCGCAACTTGAATACCTTTGAGGTAAGTCTTAATAATTCATTTTTTACGGTGCTGTCGGTGAATGGGCCGAAGTAGGTTCCCTTTTTGCTTACTTTTCTTGTTTGAGTGATTCTTGGATACGGGTCATCGGTAAGTTTAATGTAGGCGAATGTTTTTGAATCCTTTAGCATGATGTTGTATTTGGGTTGATTCTTTTTGATGAGCTTATTTTCAAGGAGAAGCGCTTCTACTTCGTTATCGACTATTATCGTTTCTACTGAATCAATTTTAGCAACTAACAAATTGGTTTTTGAAGAATGAGGGGAATTTGTAAAATAGGATTTTACTCTAGCGTTGAGATTCTTTGCCTTACCAATATAGATTATTTTTTTATTGGCATCTCTATAGATATATACTCCGGGATCAGATGTTACTTTTTTTAGATCTATCATATCACTCTTTTTAGGAATTCTCCAGTAAATGATTTTTTTACTTCGCTCACCTGCTTGGGTGTTCCCTCGGCAATTATTTCTCCTCCTTTATCTCCTCCATGAGGGCCTAGATCGAGAATATAATCTGAGGACTTAATGACATCAAGATTGTGCTCTATCACATAGACTGTATTTCCCTTATCAACAAGTCTATTGAGAACCTGGATTAGTTTACGGACGTCCTCGAAGTGCAGTCCCGTTGTTGGTTCATCTAGAAGATAGAGTGTGCTGCCTCTTTTTACTTTTGAGAGTTCCCTCGTTAGTTTTATTCTTTGAGATTCTCCTCCAGAGAGCGTTGTTGAACTTTGCCCTAATTTGATATAGCCAAGGCCCACATCAAAGAGTGTCTGGAGTTTACGCGACATATTGGGAACTGCAGAAAAGAAAGAGATTGCTTGCTCGACACTCATTTCAAGAACATCTGCAATATTTTTTTCTTTATAGAAGATAGAAAGTGTCTCTTGATTGTATCTTTTTCCCTTGCACTCTTCGCATTGTACAAATACGTCTGGAAGGAAATGCATCTCTATACGTAGAAGCCCATCTCCCTTGCAGCTTTCACATCTTCCTCCCTTTACATTAAACGAAAATCTTCCTTGTTTATACCCTCGTGCACGCGACTCCTTTGTTTTTGAGAACAGTGTGCGAATTTCATCGAAGAGTTTGATATAGGTTGCCGGATTTGAACGCGGGGTACGGCCAATGGGCTCTTGATCCATTACTATTACTCCGTTAATGTTATCTTTTACCTCTAGAGTATCGTATGCCCCAATATACTCTGGGGAGGCTCCAAAATGCTTTTGTAATGCAGTAATAAACGTTTGATTCATAAGACTCGATTTTCCTGAACCTGAAACTCCTGTTACCGAGCAGAGTACTCCTGTTGGAAGTTCAACTGTAAGGTTTTTGAGGTTATTTTCTTTTGCTCCTGTTATTTTTATGAACCCGCTAGGAGATCTATATTTTTTTACAGCCACTATTTTCTTTTTGCCGCTTAGATATTGCCCGGTAATGCTTGTCTTAGATGACTCGATTTGTTTTGGAGTTCCGCTAGCACACACCTCTCCTCCATGAATTCCTGCTCCGGGACCCATATCGAGAACGTAGTCTGCCGCTCGAATGGTGTCTTCGTCGTGTTCAACTACTATAAGCGTATTTCCTAGGTCCCTTAATTGATGGAGCGTCTTTATTAGCTTTGCATTGTCTCTTTGATGTAGACCAATTGAGGGCTCATCAAGAATATACATTACACCCATAAGGTTTGAACCTATCTGGGTCGCTAATCTGATGCGTTGGGCTTCTCCTCCCGAAAGTGTTCTTGCTGTTCTTGAAAGATTGAGATAGGCAAGTCCTACATTTTCTAGGAAACTTAATCTGTCATCTATTTCTTTTAGGATCTGCTCTGCAATCATTTTTTCCTTTTCTGAAAGTGATTCTGGGAGGCTCATGAAAAACTTTCTCGAGTTCTCTATGCTCATATCTGTAAGGTCAATTATTGAACGTTCATTTACCTTCACTGAAAGAACGTTGGGCTTTAGACGCTTGCCTTTACACTCCTCGCACTTTTTGAATACCATAAACTTCTCTAGGATATCTTTTCTGTAATTTGATTCTGTTTGTTTATGAAGCCGCATTGTTTGAGGGATGATTCCTTCCCAGCCGTCATCCATGCCCATTTGAGCCCCATTGCTCCAGCGAGCATTTACTGGCTTGGTTGAACCCAAGAGAAGGATTTTTTTTTGCTTAGGTGTGAATTGATCTATAGGAGTTATGATGTCGAATCCGAACTGTGCTCCTACTGCTGCAATTTGTTGGGATCTCCATCTAAGGTCCATTTTACCATAGACTGCGATTGCTCCATCAAGGATGGTTTTGCTTTCGTCTGGAATGATTCTTTGTGGATCACATTGTTGGTGTACTCCAAGGCCCGTACAGGCCTTACATGCTCCAAAGGGGGAGTTAAATGAAAACATTCTGGGTTCTAGTTCTTCGAAGACTACTTCTGGATGATTAGGGCAGACACCGTGTGAGGTGTAGAGTGTTTCTCCCTCGCCACGATCTATTTCACGAGTCTCTACTTTCATTTTAGGATCAACAACTAGAACTAGTCCTGATTGAATAGCATGTTCGACTGCTTCTGTGATGCGAGATCTGTTTTCTTCTGAAATTTTTAGGGAGTCAATTACTGCCTCTATCCAGTGTTTTTCGTATCTTTGGAGGTTGAGTTCTTTTATTTCATCAAGACGCATTACTTTTCCATCTACTCTTATTTTGGTGTATCCTTGCTTCTTGAGATCCCCTACTAGTTTTTCATAGGTTCCTTTAAGACCGCGCACTATGGGTTTTAGTATGATTCTTTCTGAACCTAAATCAGTCATAATAAGTTGGACTATATTTTGGGCTGATTGCGGCTTTATGGCGCTTTCACATTTTGGACAATGTACTACTCCTATGCGCGCGAAGAGCAAACGAAGATAGTCATAGATTTCTGTTACGGTCCCTACCGAGGATCTTGGATTTTTCGAGGTGGTTTTTTGTTCAATTGATATTGCTGGGGAGAGTCCGTCGATTGAATCAATATCTGGCTTATTCATAAGACCTAGAAACTGTCTTGCATATGCTGAAAGAGACTCCACATATCTTCTCTGTCCTTCTGCATAGATGGTGTCGAATGCTAGGGTTGATTTTCCGGAACCTGAAAGTCCTGTGATTACTATGAACTTATTTCTTGGGAGGGTTACCGTGATGTTTTTGAGGTTATGTTCTCGCGCTCCTCGTACGATGATGTCTTTATTCATTTGCCTGCTCCTCTTGCAACTCTCTTAGAACGTCTCTTAGCTCGATTGCTTTTTCGAATTCTAGATTTTCTGCTGCTTTTTTCATTTCGGCGTCAATTTCGATAATTTTTTTGCTGACCTCATGCTTGGCCATGTGTTTGATGCCTTTAATTTCTCTCGTTTTCTTTGGAACCGATTTCACAATGGTTCTAGGGATAACCTTGTTAACCTTGTTATATGCTTTCTGTCTTGCTCTTCGTTTCTTTGTAAGGTCAACTGCCTCTCGAATGGATTTAGTGATCTTGTCTGCATAGAGAATGACTATTCCGTTTTCATTTCTTGAAGCTCTTCCTATTGTTTGTATTAAAGATCGGGTGTCTCTTAGAAACCCTTCTTTATCTGCATCAAGAATTGCCACGAGACTTACTTCAGGGATATCTAGGCCTTCTCTTAGAAGATTGATCCCTACCAGGACATCGATTTCTTTTGCTCTTAATTGTCTTATTAACTCTATTCGGTCTAGACTTGCGATGTCAGAGTGCATATATCTAACGGAGATGTCTTCTTTTGCAAGATATTGTGTTAGGTCTTCGGCCATCTTTTTCGTTAGGGTCGTTATGAGTGTTCTTTCGTTATTTTTTGTTCTTGTTCTGATTTCTTTTAGTAGATCTTTAATTTGACCTTCTATGGGCCTGATTTCTACTACTGGATCTAGGAGTCCTGTTGGTCGGTAGATTAATTCTACTACCTGCTTTGAGGCATTTAGCTCGTATTCTGCAGGAGTTGCTGAGACAAAAAGAGTTTGATTGAAATATTTTTCAAATTCATTGAATTTTAGGGGCCTATTGTCATAGGCACTTGGGAGCCTAAACCCATAGTCTACAAGATTCTTTTTTCTCGCTAGGTCTCCTTTGTACATTCCATTTGATTGAGGTATGGATTGGTGTGATTCATCGATGATGAAGAGGAAGTTTTTCGGGAAGTAGTCTAGGAGCGTGTAGGCTTGTTGTCCTTGCTTTCGTCCATCGAAATGTCTTGAATAATTTTCAATTCCGGAACAATATCCTAACTCTTCAATCATTTCAAGATCATACTCTACACGTTTTTTTAGTCTATGGGCTTCAAGTTGATCTAGCGTTGGAAGATGATTTTTTAGCTCGTCTTTAATCTGCACAACTGCATTTTGAATGGTATTATCTGGAACGACAAATTGTTTTGCGGGAAAGATGGTTAGCTCACTTAGCGTCGATATTTTTTCTGCAGTGATATGATTTATCTCTGAAATACTTTCTATGGTGTCGCCTTGCAGTTCGATTCGAATAATTTCTTCATCATATGCCGGGATGACATCGATTACGTCTCCCCTTATCCTAAAATTTCCGGGTTCAAGCACTGAGTCGTTTCTTTGATATTGAATTGCAATAAGTTTACTAATCAACTCTTTTCTCGATGTGGAATCTGCTTTTTTTAGAACTAGTGACATTGTTGAAAAATTCTTGGGGTCTCCAAGGCCGTAGATGCAGGAAATGGATGCTACTATGATGGTATCTGATCTGCTCATAAGAGAGGCAGTCGCTTTAAGACGCATTTTTTCTATTTGCTCATTTACACTGGCATCTTTTTCAATGTAGGTATCTGATGTTGGAAGGTAGGATTCTGGTTGATAATAGTCATAGTAGGATACAAAATACTCTACTTTGTTCTTTGGAAAGAATTCTTTGATTTCTGTATAGAGTTGAGCCGCTAGGGTTTTATTATGCGCCAGAATGAGGGTGGGTCTTTGCATTTTTTCTACTAGGTTTGCCATAACAAAGGTTTTTCCTGAACCTGTAATTCCTAGAAGAGTCTGACGCTTATCTGTATTGAAACCTGCTTTTAGTTTTTCAACTACTGATTTTTGTGCATCTGTTGCTTTATAGTTTGAGAACAGTTCGAATTTCATTTCAATTGAGTCTTGGTTAAATTTATAAACATTACGCTAGGAGCAGTATCTCCGATGAGCGTTAGGAGCAGTTGCATCTTTAGGGCAAAATTCTTTCAGATCGCATGTGCACGTGCGTTGCGAGGGGTTGTTGCCGAACCAAGTGAGCGCAACTAAGAAAATGTTTCATTTTCCGTTGCTACTCCGACGCGAGCAGGAACGAGCGTCCCTGCATTGCGCGGGAACCCCTGAACGAAGTGAACGGGGTACCAGCAATCTTCGATTGCTTAGTACGCAGCACCTTTAAATTCGATTTTATAGGATTTTGCAGATGCCCCCTGGCCTCAGAAACGCAGTTTCTCTATGCCCCCTGGCCTCAGAAACGCAGTTTCTCTATGCC
>JAQBWB010000009.1 GCA_027623355.1 Nanobdellota archaeon
GCCTTAATATCCTAGAAGCAAGATTTCGAAGCTGGTAATCCGAACGAAGTGAGACTTTCTACTGAGCCGATGTAAACGTATGTGCATAGCATCCTAAGGTCGAAATTCTTTCACCTTTCACAAGCAGGTGCGTTGTGAGGGGTCGCCCCCTCCGGGGACGCAGCACCTTCAAGGAATAATCTCAGGAATTTCGAAGATGGTTGCTTTAGCAGCCTACGAACGCTAGTGACTATGCTATGCACATACATGTAAACACAACAATTATAAGCAATGAAAGCAAATTTTAGCACATGGTACTCATCATTCGAGAACAGATCTACTTACTAGTTATCTTACTAGGATTCTCCGCATTTTTCTCAATGGCAGAAACAGCTTTAGTCGGCGTCTCAAAACTAAGAGTAATGCATCTCGTTGAAAAAAAAATACGAGGGGCAGCAATTCTACTCCAATTAAAAGAGACTCCTCAAACCTTCCTAACAACCCTTCTTGTCTTCAATAATCTAGTAAATGTAGGTGCATCAGCACTAGCAACCATGCTAGCAATATCGGTCTTCGAAAACAATGCAATTGGTATCGCAACCGGAGGTATGACTCTTTTAATTCTTATTTTTGGAGAGATCGGTCCAAAATCTCTAGGATCTGCCTACAAAGAGCACATCGCACTCAGCATAGCACAACCGATTGCCTGGCTCGCAACCATGATAGCGCCCATCGTCTGGATTTTCGAAAAGCTCACGAATGTCCTCACCAAAAACGCAAAGCGTCGTCCAAGCGTAACTGAAGAGGAAATAGAAACCATCATTCGTGTAGGTCATGAAGAAGGAGAATTAGATCATAATGAAAAGGTGATGATTCAACGAATCTTCAAATTCGACGACTTGAATGTAAGGCAAGTCATGACTCCTGTTTCAGATATCACCTCAATTGAAGAAAGTGAAAAAATAAAAGATCTCCGTTTACTGCTAAAAGAGAATCCCTACTCAAGAATTCCCGTCTACAAAAAAGAAAAAGGAAACATTACGGGAGTCATCTTCACAAAAGACCTAATCAACCAAAAAAGCGAAAACAAACTCGTAAAATCCATCATGGAACGCGTCAATTTCGTTCCAGAAACCACAAAACTAGACACGTTACTATTGCAATGCAAGAAAAAACAACAATCGATAGCGATGGCCGTAGATGAACATGGGACTCTAGTAGGACTAGTGACCATCAACGACCTTCTCGACGAAATCATAGGAGAATTCGAAGACGAAAAGGAAAAAGTAGAGCCCAACATCCGAAAACGTGGCAACAAATGGTTTGTAGAGGGAAAAACCGAAATCCCTGAAGTAAATGCACGACTACGCTCAAGATTCCAAGACAGAGATGAATACGAAACCTTTGGCGGGCTCATCCTCCACCAAATAAGCCGCATCCCTAAACTCAAAGAAACCATCAAAATCAACAACTACCTCGTCACCATAGAAGAAATGCAAGGAAAAAGAATCACTCAAGTAATGATAGAGAGATTAAATAAACAAAAAGAAAACATTACCAAAAAACAACGTAACAACAAACGCAAGTAAGAAACTAGGAACAAACGGAATACCTTCTTTAATCACAATCTGATTAATCTTACCCTGTTTATACAAAGCAACCAACCGATTTATCGCCTTTTTCTCAATACCCAAATCCTTAGGACCACAAATATATTTGCCCTGATAAGAAACATCTTTCACAATCCAGTCACCCTCTGTCAACTGAGTAGGCTTTACCGATCTAAGCATACAAGACTTCTCAATCGCCTTTAAAAAAACACCCAAAAAAGAGATAAGTAAAAAGACCAAATACACTCCCAAAAAAAGGTACCAAATCAATCTATCGACGAAAAGAAAACTAATAACCACCATCACTCCAGCACCCATAACTACTTTCTTAATATGCTGAGCTACCTGATGATTCATAAACATTCGAAAAGACTTTCTAAAGGCGGAGTAATGAGTAAATACAAGAAATATGCTCCATCCAACCCCATACAAAGCTCCCATCAACAGCATATTCACAAAGAACGCAAGCAAGAATGGAAACGGAACCAAGTTCCAGGATAATCCCACCAGAGCACCAACCCCCATCAGTATCTTCGAGTCTCCCCCACCCCACTGTCCTGAGTAAAACATCAGTAATCCAAATAAAAACATAACTAGCAAGCCGAACAAACTATGTGCGACAAAAGAATAATCCAAATATAAAACAGAAAACAACAGAGACAACCCAACACCAGCGGCCATCATCCCATAACTCAGCCAGTCAGGAACCTCGCGAGTACGTAAATCGGTGATACTGCCGGCAAGCAATCCAATAAAAGTCAAGCCCAATAATACGAATGAATACACCATGGCACTACAACAGGAAAGCAAGATTATAAAACTATCTACTTGCAGTGATGAAAAAAACAACCAGAACGCCTAGCAACTTCAATCTGTTTCAACAGCTCCAATGGGTACGAGTTAGAAGTCAACAACAAAAAGATTTCCGGCTCCGCACAAAGAAGAATAAATAACAAAATATTGCAACACGGACCCATCCTATTAGACTTCGATGTCGAATTAAATGCAAACCTATATAAATGAACAAAAACGACTCATGGTATAAACATTATATAAATTATATAAAATGGGAGACATAACAGATTTTTTACTAGAAAAATCAAAAGGTGCAGCTAGAGTTAACTCTGCAAATGATAGTTCTATTGCCTCAATTGACATGGCTCTAACTAAAGCAGCGCCTAGAGCCAATACCCATATTGAACCAGGTACATATTCTATAGATGGTTATGAGTTTACACATAGAGATTCAACAAAACGACCTATCTATACAGCTACCAAGGGCGGTACTCAGGTTTTCCTAAAAGGTGCATACGGTAACAATATACCTCAATTAAGACAAGAAGCAAGCACACTTACTAAAAGATTAGATGAACACCTGCACATCTGTCGGCCAGTTGATTATATAAGAAATATTGAAAATTCGCCATTCCAAGGTTATGAATTTATGATTCTCCCTCATGGGGGCGAGACTTTAGAAACAGTTGTCTCAAAAGGTATTACGACAGATGACGCTCTTACAATATTGATTCAAGTAGGAAGTGCAATAACACATGCCCACAGTAAGAGCGTTATACATCGAGATATCAAACCAACCAATATTGTGGTAGATAGGGTAGATGATAACTATCAATCCATGGTCATTGATTTTGGTATCGGCGGTCATCTGGATGAGGCAATCTTCTTAAATCAGTTTAGAGGGTATGGAACTCCCGTATACGTTAGTCCAGAACAAGAAAATCGCGAAAATCCATCATTTGCTTCAGATATATACGGTCTTTGTGCCACAGCAGTCTTGGTGTTGACAGGATTGCCACCTTTTGCAGAAAAGTGTGTTTATAGGGAAGACAGCATACCAATTTATGTCACTGACAGAAACCATAGAAAATTTTCCCCAGGACATATTAAAGATGAATGGGGTAAATTTGGTTCACATATTATCAATGGATTGAGTGAAGATCCAGGCGAGAGGCCAAAAGCACGTGATTTCTATTTATCAGCAATGATTCTGAAAAGAAAACGTGGAATTTCAAAATTACAGCAACAAACAAGATACTAAAAAACTATACAGTACGATTTAAAATGGGAGAATTAACTGAATTAGTACAACAACCAACTTGGACAGCTTGTAGTCAAATACAAACTCCAGAACAACCTACCCTGGAAGTTAGATTATAAAACTATCTACTTGCAGTCATAAAGTTTTTAAAACAGTCTCAAAGCACTGGTATGATGTCAGAACTCATTCAGGTAACTAAACCCAAAGTACGTGCCCCCAATCCAGAAGCATATGCTCGTATCCAAAAAATGGTAAAACTTGCAGGCACCAATACCGTCTGCCAGGAAGCTCGCTGCCCAAATATTGGGGAATGTTGGAGCAACGGGACCGCAACCATGATGATTATGGGCGATACCTGCACTCGTGCATGCCGCTACTGCCATGTCAAAACTGCGAGAGTTGGAAAACCTCTAGATCCCGAAGAACCAAAAAAAGTAGCAGGAATCGTTCGAGACCTAAAACTCAAGTATGCAGTCATCACCTCTGTAGACCGAGATGACCTAGAAGATTTTGGATCAGCACATTTCGCAGAAACGATAAAGCAAATCCATCAACTAACCGATTGCAGTGTAGAAGTCCTAACGCCAGACTACACCGCAGAGCATCTTAAATTAGTGATCGATGCAAAACCAGAAGTCTTTGCCCATAACATAGAAGCAGCAGAAAGAATTTTCAAGAAAGTCAGAGCGAAAGGAGACTACGCAAAATCCCTGGACATTCTAAAACAAGCAAAGGTCCTCAATCCAAACCAAAAAACAAAATCAGCAATCATGGTAGGTTTTGGAGAGACCAAAGAAGAACTCATCCAAACCATGAAAGATCTGAGAGCTCATGACTGTGACTTTTTATCAATGGGCCAGTACCTCCGACCGACGCAAAAACACGTCAAGCTCGAAAAATACTATACTCCAGATGAATTCGACGAATTAGCAGAAATTGGAAGAAAACTAGGATTCCTTCATGTAGAAGCAGGCCCCCTAGTACGTTCTTCATACCGTGCAGATAAGCTAAATGCATTTGTCAAACCTTCTAAATCATGAGATGTATCATAACTAAACCTAAAACAGGCGCAGAAAACATGGCTATCGATGAAGCACTGCTACAGCTATGCAAAGAACCTGTGATAAGATTCTATCAATGGATCCCAAAAGCAATTTCTATTGGATATGCTCAAGACATTGAAAAAGAAATAAACCTTGACTTCTGCAAACAAAACAACATCAAAATGGTAAGAAGACTAACTGGTGGAAAAGCAGTCCTCCACGACCAAGAAGTCACCTATTCCTTCGTTGCACCCATTGATAAGATCGATCTACCAAAACAAGTAAACGAATCCTACAGAGTAATTGCAGATGCACTAGTCTACGCCCTAAAAACACTCAACATCGATGCAGTGATGAAAAAACAACCAGAACGCCTAGCAACTTCAATCTGTTTCAACAGCTCCAATTGGTACGAGTTAGAAGTCAACAACAAAAAGATTTCCGGCTCCGCACAAAGAAGAATAAATAACAAAATATTGCAACACGGACCCATCCTATTAGACTTCGATGCCGAATTAAATGCAAAATGCTTCAAAACAATGAACGAACTAGATACGAAAGAACAGCTAAAGAAAAGAATCACCTCACTAAAAAAAGAAGCAACAACACCGCAACAACTAATCAATGCCCTCAAAAAAGGATTCGAACACACGTTCAATACCAAACTACAGCTAACCGAGCTAACCGATGAAGAACGAGTGCTAGCAAACAAACTAACTGTAGAGAAATACACTACAGACAAGTGGAATAAAAAAGAGCAACCTTACGAAAACACGGTTTTCTAAGGTCTTGAAAATGACCTAGATTTTCAAAACCTTTTTAAACAACTCATTCATTCCAAAGCATACCAATGAGAAATGACCCTACGAACGTAGGCGATTGAGGTATAAATTCTCAAATAACCTCATATAACAAAAGGTGAACACAATGGCTGAAGAAAACATTCAAGATAAAGTATATGAAGCAATCGAAACAGCGAAAGCTAGCGGTAAGCTCAAGAAAGGAACTAACGAAGTAACAAAAGCAATCGAGCGTGAAGAAGCAAAAATTGTTGCTATCGCAAAAAACGTCTCTCCTGCTGAAATTACCATGCACATCCCCTTACTCTGCAAAGAAAAAGGAATTGTATGTGTTGAAGTAACCTCCAAAGAAGAACTAGGTGCAGCTGCAGGTATTGATAAACCCTCATCCGCAATCGCTATCGTAAAAGAAGGCGACGCAAAGAAACTTGTAAAAGAAATTATAGACTCAGTAAAGGAATAAAATGGCAGAAGAAAAGACCAGAAGACCTCCAAAAGGTCAAGAAGAGAAAAAATCAAGTGCTGCCTCATTTAGCCGTGCCTATAAAGCTTCCGTTGAGGAAGTAGTGGGAAGAACAGGCACTCGAGGAGAAGCAATCCAGGTACGATGCAAAGTACTTGAAGGAATCGATCAAAATAAAGTCCTAAGACGTAATGTAAAGGGACCTGTACAGCTAGGAGATATTCTCATGTTGAGAGAAACAGAAATCGAAGCACGTGAATTAAGTCGTGCTGGACGTTCAGGAGGCAACTCCTAATGGTCAAATGCAGTTTCTCCGGAGAAGAAATCACACCGGGTACAGGTATTATGTACATCAAAAAAGATGGAACCATTCTCTACTTCAAGAACAGTAAGTGTAAAAAAAATATGCTCCATCTAAAAAGAAAGCCCTACAACGTGAAGTGGACTAAATCTAAGACCAAAAAATCAACGAAAGCAACCGAGCCAAAAAAAGAGAAGAAATGGGCAAAGAACAAAGTCTAGTAGTAGTAAAACCTGATGCCATGCAAAAGGGCCTTATGGGCACAATCATGGACAAATTTGCTGAAGCAGGACTAGAAATTGTAGCAGCAAAGGTCATTGAGGTAACTCAAGAACTAGCGCAAGAACACTACCAACACCTTAAGGAAGAAAAATTCTTTGACGAACTCATCAAATACATCACAGGAAGCTATCACACTAAAAATGTTCTTGCACTAGTCTATCAAAAAGACAATGCATGTAATAAGATTCGAGATATAATCGGAGCAACAAACCCCGAAGAAGCAAAACCCACCTCCTTACGCGGTAAGTACGGCAGAATCACAACAAAAGGAGTCTTCGAAAACGTTGTGCACGCCTCAGAAAGTGTTGAGGAAGCAGAACGCGAAATTAAACTTTGGTTTAGACCAAATGAATTAACCGAAACAAATTTTCCCACTCAAGTAGAAAAAACAGAAAGACAAGAAGTATTCTGGAAGTAGAGGTAAAGAAATGGCAGAAAAAACAGTTGATAAAATTATTAGAATAATGAGCAAGCCTCAGCAGATTCGAAACATAGCAACCTGTGCTCACATCGACCACGGTAAAACCACATTCTCAGATAATCTTTTAGCAGGAGCTGGTATGATGTCAGATCAAGACGCAGGACATGCACTCAAACTAGACTTTCATGCAGACGAACAGGCTCGAGGTATCACAATCGATACAGCGGCAGTTTCCATGGTTCACGAATTCAAAGGAAAAGAATACCTAATCAATCTCCTAGACACTCCAGGCCACGTTGATTTTGGTGGTGACGTAACGCGAGCTATGCGCGCAGTAGACGGAGCAATCGTACTGTGTGATGCAGTAGAAGGAATCATGCCGCAGACCGAGACCGTATTAAGGCAAGCTCTTAAGGAACGAGTTAAACCTGTGTTATTCATCAACAAAGTTGACCGATTAATCAAAGAACTCAAATTAACGCCCGAGCAGATGCAAGAAAAGTTCATATCAGTCATTGCAAGCGTCAACAAACTAATCAGACAAATCGCCGAAGAAGAATTCGGAGAAAAATGGCAGGCAAATGTGCAGAATGGATCAGTAGCATTTGGTTCCGCCCTACACAACTGGGCACTCTCTATTCCCTACATGAAAGAAAATAATATCACCTTCAAAGACGTTATCGAAGTCTATTCAACAGACGACAAAGAAAAAAGAAAAGAACTTGCAAAAAGAGCACCCTTACACAAAGTTGTTCTGGATATGGTAATCCGGCACCATCCTTCACCAGATGTTGCTCAGGAATACCGTATTCCAAAAATCTGGCACGGAGACCTTGAAAGTGAGGAAGGAATCTCACTCAAGAAATGTGATCCCAAAGGACCATTATTTTTTGTTATCACTAAAATTGTTATCGATCCTCAAGCAGGAGAAATCTCTGCAGGAAGATTGTTCTCTGGAACCATGAAAAAAGGAATTGAAGGATATTCTTTCATGGGTCGTGGAAAAACAAGAATACAACAAGTATTCGTCTACAACGGAGCAAAAAGAGAAATCATCGATGAAGCATCCTGTGGAAACATCATTGGAATTGCAGGAATCAAAAGCTTTGTAGGGGACACCATCACACTAAACGAAACCGAACCGTTCGAAAAAATCTCACACATTTTCGAACCGGTCATTACTAAGTCTATTGCAGCAACAAAACCAGCCGACCTTCCCCAGCTAATCGAGGTCCTAAAAGTAGTAGCAAAAGAAGATCCTACCATCATCATTGAAATTAATGAGGAAACAGGAGAAAACCTTATGCATGGTATGGGTGAACTTCACCTAGAAGTCATCGAAAACAGAATTAAGACTGAAAAAGGCCTAGAAGTCAAAACCTCAAATCCGATTGTAGTGTATCGTGAAACCATCACAAAACCCTCTGGCAGCACAGAAGGAAAAACACCCAATAAACACAATAAATTCTTCTTTTCAGTTGAACCATTAACCGATACAGTCAAAGCGGCGATAAAAGAGGGAAAAATACCCGAAACAAGATTAAAAAAGAAAGACCTTATCATCCGAGATGCCTTTGTTGAGGCAGGTATGGATAGTAAAGAAGCAATTAAAGTAAAAGCTATTTTTAAAGGAAATATCCTTGTAGATAGCACACGAGGTATCGTACAAATTGGAGAGGTAATGGAAATGATTCACGATATGTTCGAAGACGTCATGAAACAAGGTCCATTAGTAAAAGATCCCTGCATCGGTCTAAAAGTAAGTATCGAGGATATGAAGCTACACGAAGATGCAATCCACCGAGGTCCTGCACAGGTCTATCCTGCACTACGGGAGTCTATCCGTGGCGCAGTAATGAAGGCTGGTCCACTCATGTTTGAACCGTATCAGATTTTACTTATCGATGCACCAACCGAATTTATGGGAGAAATCTCAAAATTAATCAGCAACAAGCGTGGTCAGCTACTTGATATGCAGCAAGAAGGTATTCTTGTAAATGTCAAAGCAAAAATGCCAGTTGCCGAGCTTCTAGGATGGTCATCCAATCTACGTTCTGCAACCGGCGGACGTGGAACAAGCTCGTTAATAGATCAGATGTTCGAAAAAGTTCCTAACGAATTGCAGCAGAAAGTAATCAAGCAAATCCGCAATCGAAAAGGTCTAACTGATGCTATGGTAGGCGCATAACTCAGATTGACTCAATCTGATGCTCAACTTTTTTTCTTTTTATAGCAGAAATGATAAATTCTCGGAAAAATAGTTATCACTTCTGCATATTTCCATCTCATCCATACCTTACGAAAATCAAAGATTGTCAAGAACCACCGGTCAATAGAACGGTGGCATGGTTGGAAGCTTGCTCATCTGTTAGGTGGTTCTTGACTCCCGAATGGAACTGGTGCGTGAACCACTGGTGAACACACCAGTGGAATGACCGGATTTAAAACCGATCGTAACACATAAGTACATTTTCTCACCCCACCTACAACATGCATACCCTATCCTATATACTAAACTATAATAATATTTAAATATCAAGTGACACCACTCAAGAATAACAATCTGATAATACTTCATACATGAAGAGGGGGATTAACCATGAAAAAACTGTTATTACTAACCATTTGCCTTTTACTTGCAGCTAGCATGGTAAGCGCGGCAGCACAAATCACAACAAGCGCTACGAGTATAGAATTTTCCGGAAAGCCAGCAAAAGCATTCTCTACATCATTTTCAGTCCTTAATAACGGAACAACCAATCTCACCTCACTACAAACTTCACTTTCAACAACCGAATTAAGCAAATTCAACATGTCCATTAGTCCAAGCTCATTCAATCTAAACACCGGAGTATCACAAACAATAACAGTAACAGGAACCATCCCGGATGATGTAAACACCAGACTTAGTCCTTTCTCCGGATCAATTGTTGTATCCAATGGTGCAGTATCAAAATCAGTTACAATAGATGTAACTGCAAATACCCAACTAACCATCGACAGCGTAAAAGTAGATGTTGACGGCGATTCCGAAAGTGTTGACCAGGGTGAAACGGTAAGAGGTGTTAAACCAGGTAGCAAAATCGTAATCAAAGGAGATATTGAAAATATTTTTACAGATGATGAAGATATTACCCTCGAAGATGTCGAAGTAGAAATTACGGGACAGGACCTTGACGATGACGATGACCTTGAAGAATCAGATGACCTAGGAGATATTGATGCTGATGAAAAAGAATCCTTCAGAATCGAATTCACCCTAGAAGAAGACATTGATGAAGATGAATACGAAGTCACTATCGAAGTAACTGCAAACGATGAAAACGGTGCAAAACACTTTGCTGAAATTGAATTCACACTTGATGTAGAAAAAGATAAGCACGACATCGTTATCCAGCGCACATCAGTAAGTCCTGCAAAGATAAGTTGTGCAAGAACAGCAACCATAAATGTTAATCTTAAGAACCAAGGGCGAAGCGATGAAGACGAAGTTGTCGTACGAATCGAAAGCCCAGACTTAGACATCGACTTTGATGATGTCTCCATTCCAGAGTTAGATGAAGGAACAGGTTCAGATACCGAAATCAGCAAATCATACAGCTTCAAGATAAGCGAAGATGTAGCCATTTCAACCTACCCTGTAACCATCAAAGCATATTATGACACCGACACACTTTCAGATATTGAAGCAGTTGATATCATTGTAGATGAATGCAATAGAGCATCGTCTACAACCACAACAACACAACCAACCACAACAACACAACCAACCACATCAGGCAATGATGATACGGTAGTTATTATTCAAGAGCCAACTACAACAACAAATGATTTGGGCATTATTACAACGCCCTATACTGAATCCACAGAAAGTTCACTTTCTACACCAATACTCCTAGCTATTGGAGGATTCGGCATAGTTGCAATCATTGTAATAATTGTCTTGTTCGTTGTAATCTTGGATCTAAAAAAGAAGGTATAGGTTCTTTCCGGTAGGGGTGACCAGAATTTGAACAAGACAAAATTATTTTTGTACATTAGTATTGCCCTAGTTGCAGCTCTACCCTTAGTTTCTGCCGACCTTTTTATTAGTGAAGTCATGTATAATGGCGCATCTTCACAACCAGATGATTCTGATTTCGAATGGATTGAGGTCTTTAGCAACGATACCAGTTTCACCAATCTTACTAACTGGCAAATTAACGGAAGTGATTTTGGTGATCTCAATATTTCTCCTAACCGATATATTGTAATTGCAAGACAACTCATCGATGATGGAGACTCAGATAAAGACTCCTTCGAGTCATTTTACGGCAACAACGACAGTGTCTGGAATGCGTCTGATGGCAATTATACTGCAGTGGATGGATCATTCAGCCTCACAAACGGCAAAGGAACAATTAGCCTAGCTAATGGTACCGTAACCATCCTCTTCACCTACAACGGATCGTTTGGAGATGGAGATGGTAAAAGCGTAGAAAGAATCAATTTCATATCAAATATTCAGGGAGTAGGTCCCATTAATGGAACTCCTGGCCAACAAAATAGCATTTTTGATGAATTGTCTCCAAATGCAAGTCTCGTTGCAACAACTGCCTCGGCTGCCGAAGACACAAATGTAACAATCAGCGCATCAGCATCAACCGACAATCAAAACATCACGCAGTACCAATTCAATTTAGGAGATGGTGGCAGCATAACTCAAAAAAATAGTACCTTGTCCCACCACTACGGCCTCAATGGAACCTATCTTTTAACACTTACAACAAAGGACGCAGCAGGATTGTCAAGTTCAGTCTCTAGAAACCTAACCATCACCTTCGTAAACGACCTAGCAAATGTAACTCAATTCAATCTAACATTCGCTGAAGACGGATTTAACGATGCAATTAATCTAACTCAACAGGTAAAAGATGAAGAAACAGCTGCCAAAAACATCACCTGGGTAGCATCAAACACAAAAAATCTATCTGTAACCATTACAAGCAAAAACATTCTAAATGTTTCAGCAACAAGCAACTTCAATGGATACACTAATTTCACATTAACAGCAACCGACAAGAACAATGGTATAGTAAATACTACAATCTTCGTCAATGTAACTCCAGTAAACGATGCGCCCATCATAGCAAATATCACTAATAGTTCAATTACTCAAGAGTCACTAGTAAGCTTCACCGTATCAGCTTCAGATGTAGACAATGCAAGCCTAATCTTCACAAAAAATGTGAATTTCGGAACATTAAATGCTAGCTCAGGACTCTTCACCTTCACACCTAATGCCACTTTCTATCGCGATCAACTCATAACGTTTACTGCATCCGATGGCACGCTTTCAAGTTCAACTAATACAACAATAACCGTATTCTCAACACTAAACCTCTCAAATATAGCACTTGCCCACAATCCAACGTTCAGCTCAATTAGTGAAGGCCAAATTATCCCAAATGTCTCTCCGTTTGCAAACATCAACATCAGCGTCACTATCAGTAACGCCGGGACAATAAGAATTGACGATCTCAATACCACACTCTCCAGCACCGCTCTAGGAGTAACTACTACCTTAACAGATAGCTTGCTCAATGCGGGATCTTCAAAAACAAAAGAAATAACACTCCAACTACCAGCAGTCATCAATGAAGGAATCTACGATTTCACGGTATCTCTTGAAGGTGAAGATGACAGCCTAGCAAAAAATCACCGTTCCAGTAATTTCTCATTTTCAATAAATGTAACAAAGTCACTCCACCAAGTCATCATCCAGAACCTATCTCTTGATAACAACTCGATAAAGTGTGCCTCGCCCGTAACATTGAGTATGAATGTTACCAATGTAGGAAAGGATACTAGCGAAGAGGTCTTTGTCTCCATAGTTCAAAAAAGTCTCAAACTAAACACAACGACCTCATTCCTACCACTAACAGTCAATGCAGGTTCAACAATAACTCAAGCTATCAACACAGCCAATATCGCTCCTGCAACCTACACGATTGATACAACCGTCCTCTTCAACAAAAATCAAAGTTCAGTTACAGAATCAAAATTACTCACCATCGAAAACTGTGATCCGGTATCATCCACATTCAGTAATGTAACCATCACCGAAGGCGGATTTAACGATGCACTTAATCTAACAAACCTATTTACTGACTTCAACAACGATTCACTTTTCTTCGCTTTCGAAGGAGGGAAAAACATCGCAGTATCCATCACCAATGGGCGAGTCAATATTACCTCACTAACAGACTTTAACGGCAATTCGACAATAAATTTCACCGCTAACGATGCATCCAACCTAACAAAAAGCAATCAAATTCAAGTTTCAATAACAGGAGTCAATGACGCACCAGTAATAACAAACATCGCCAACCAAACAGTAGCACAAGCAAATAACTTCACCCTCCAAATTGGAACTGAAGATATTGAAAACGACACCCTAGCATTCACCATAGCCGCAAACGACACAATCTCCATTATCATCAATCAATCCGGATTCATCCACAGCTTTGTTCCCACAAACGACCAAGTAGGAAAAGTATTTCTAGTCAATGTAAGCGTGAATGATGGATCTAACATCACAACCGATGAATTCACCATCTCAGTAACCAACGTAAATGACGGCCCCATCTTCAATCTAAGCAATCCCATTGCAAATATCGCAATTACAGAAGACTCAAACACCACCCTCAATCTTTCAAATCACTTTAGTGATCCAGACAAAGACTCATTAACCTTCACCTCATCAACACCCATTAATGTATCAGTATCCATCAATGGAGCAATTGCAACCTTCGTACCCAATGCAAATTTCTCAGGAGTAACCAACATCAGCTTCCAGTCCTCCGATGCCTCCAGTACCTCTAACAGGAGTAATAATATCATCATCAATGTAACTCAAGTTAATGATAAGCCGTTTTTCACCGAATTCACCGATAGTATTACAGCAGTAATTGGAATATCAAAAACCGTTACCGTAATAGCAAAAGATATTGAAGCAAATACCTTAGGCTACTTCGACAACACCTCACTATTCAATATCTCATCAACAGGAACCATCACATTTACACCTACGACAAATGATAACGGGTCAAGAGATGTAAAAATTACTGCTGGAGATGGTACTCTAAATGTCTCCAAAACCATGACCATACAGGTAGTAGATGCACTCTCCCTCTCAAACATCAGAGCATCAATTAATAACGGTGGCGACCTTACACTAACAGAATCTAGCACATTAAGCAATCTCTCACCAGGAAAAAAGCTCAAATTCACCGTAAATCTTACCAATAATCTTCTAACAACAGATGTCCAATTAACAAGAATCAATGTAAGCTTATCTAATGGGTCGCAAGTAGCACTAAGTAAAGTGGTATCGATTGGCACCGTAAACAAAAACACGGCACAAGACATCGCCATAGATTTCGAAAGTCTACCCTTCATCCAAAATGGAAACTATTCACTAATAATCAAAGTAACTGCAAAGAAAGATACTACTGATATCGCAACAACCTTCACCGCAAAAGCACTTATCTTTGGAGAGGCAAATCAGATTCTGTTAACGGCAACCTCCGCAACACCTTCAACCCTAACCTGTATCCGAAATAGCACCATCCTAGCAAACGTAAAGAACGCAGACGGATTTAAAGAATCATTAAATGCTAGCGTTACAATCGTAAATGCAGCACTAGGAGTAAATGCAGTCTCCTCATCTCAGAAAATAAATTTCTCTGATGAAAAAACATTCAATATCCCCATTTCAGTACCTCTAAGCGTAGCTGCAGGATCATACAATCTAACTGCCACCGCAACAAGCACCGCAAATACAGAGGCTACAAAAGATGCAACCATTCTAATCCAGGATTGTGCATTAAGTGTATCTCCAGTAGAAGATCCCACTATAAGTAGCAGAGCTTCACAAGTATTTACCCTAACAAGCTTTTCAGATTTCCCACAAACAACAATCAGCTGGTTCCTAGATGGAATTAACCAGACGGCTGCAGTAAACCAAGCATCATACACCTATCTACCAGACAACAAAACCGGAAGAAATGCACACAGTGTAGTTGCCGAGGTAAGAGATGTTAACAATAATCTCATTCAGCACTCCTGGACACTCACCACAGCCTCCTTCCCTATTGCAGATACCTTCACCACAGTTCCTGATCTAAGCCAATTAAACGAAACCGAGCTTCACTCAGTAAATCTTACCATTTCGAAATCAGGTACAGGAAAAATTGTCTTCAGCGAGCCCGTGAATCTTTCAAACGTTGTAAGCCTAGACACCATCATAAATTTCACCAAGGGAATTGTAGCAGTTGACGTCTCCGGCATCAATACCGTACTCAATAAAGCGGCTCAAATCACTCTAGAAGGACTTACCTACACCGCCGCTCCAAGAATCCTCTTCAGTTCCGGTTTCACGACTAATCCTGCCTCTTTTACACAGGACTGTACCAACACCTTCTGTAAAATAGTTAATGCTACAACCGCTCCTACAACCGAAGGCAAAGTAGTCTTTAACGTATCTCACTTTTCAAGTTATCTTGTCAATGCAACAAGCATAACCGCTCCTGCCGGTAATATAGCACCTTCTGTAAATGCAGGGTCTGATCAAAGCGTTGAAACCACTCAAAGTGTAACGCTAAGTGGTTCAGCAAATGATGTAGATGGAACAATAGCATCACTCCTCTGGACCCAGACCTCTGGAACAAGCGTTTCACTCTCATCCGCAAATTCATCCTCCATTACCTTTACCGCTCCATCCTCGTCCTCTACCTTAACCTTCAGGCTTACCGCAATCGATAATGAAGGTGCAGCTGGATCAGACACCGTTAACGTAATTGTAGGGGAACAATCAAGATTATTCATCAAAGACCTTGACGTTCGAGTCGATGACGATACCGATAAGAATCTTAACGATGGCGAAAAAATCAGCAAAGGCGCTAAACCGGGCGACACCATCAAATTCGATATCGAGGTAGAAAATCTCTTTACCAACTCAGAAGACATCGATATTGAAGATGTGGAAATTGTAATCACCATTAAAGATATCGATGATGGCGATGACCTAGAAGAAACCGTCGACCTGAGTGATTTAGAAGCAGGCGATGACGATTCCGCAACAATCACCTTCGAAATACCTGCAATCGTTGACGAAGATACCTATGATATTGAAATTATTGCTACGGGAGAATCCGATAACGGCACTCAAAGAGACATCATCACACTCAAATTAGATGTTGATAAAAACCGCAACGAATTACTAATAGATCGTGCCCGACTTTCACCCTCATTCCTAAGCTGCGATCGCTCATCAGTCCTCAGCATCCGTGTAGTGAATACGGGAAGCAACGAGCAAGATGACGTAGAAATCCTAATAGAAAGCCCCGAGTTAGAGCTTGAACGAAGATTCTTTGGAATTTCGCTAGAAGAGGGAAACGACCAAGACGACACCGCAGAATCCGAAGCACTAACCATCACCGTACCAACTCAACAAGCTCCCGGAATCTATCCTGTAACCATCAAAGCATTCTACGATTCAAGTAGAATAGCAGATCAAGAAACCGTCAATCTAGAGGTAGCAGACTGCCAACAGCGCACCATCACTCCAGTATTAGGCGATTCTATTCCCACAGATATCGTAACCATCCCTTCATCAACACCATCTACCCAAACACCTACAACCATCTCATTTAGAGATTCATCAATCTACAACACATTACTACTTTCATCCTTCATCATCCTGCTAGGTGCAGTAATCTTCGCTTTCGGTGCAGCAATTATCCTAGCGAAAAGGAAGTAGTCCCCATCATATTTATATAAGATAGTCACTAAATACTGTTAGGGGATTTATTTTGAAATACAAACATCTACTATTTGTAGTTGTAGTCTTGTTTTCTGTAGTAGTTGTTGCGCAAGATTCTGAAGCGTGTGTCTGGGATAGTGACTGTAGCTATCTCACCGGCTGGAGCTGTAGCGGAAGTACTAGGGCTTACTATGTGGGTGACTGTCAGTGGGTTTCTGTTTATAGCAAACAATGTCGTTCAGTATACCAATATGGAAGCACCTGTGCCAATGGGTGCAGTAATGGTCTTTGTATTACTGCACCGTCCTGCAAATCGAATGGACAAACTTGTTCGCAACCTGGAACCTCTGGAAGTGAATGTTGCTCTACTCTTTGTCAGGCAAATGGGCAGTGCGGAACAAATACCTGTTCGAACACCTGTTCTTCAAGAGGTGCAAAAAAATGCTCTAGTGGTAATGCACAGACCTGCGACTACCATGATAATAATGTTTGTCTAAGCTGGGAAACAGTAGCAACTTGTGGAGGTGGATGCACTGGAGGAGATTGTGTCCAATGTACGCAAAATTCCCATTGCGAAAGCGATTACCAATTTTGCAAATCAGGGAATAGAGTCTTCAAAAAAGATTACTCTTGCTCAGGTTATAATGCCTGCCAATCTGAGGAAACGGAGATTGGAGATTGTGATGACCAAGATAATCAGAGATGCAAGAGCGATACTGTACTAGGTGAAAAAAATTATTTTTGCAATAGCGGAAGCTGTGATTGGGGTTGGACCGGTCTTACGACGTGTGCGTATGGATGCAGCGATGATAGATGCAACGATCCTCCACCTTGTAAGAACAACGGACAAACCTGCAGTTCGCCAAGTACATCAACAAATGAATGCTGCTCAACTCTTTGTCAGGCTAATGGGCAGTGTGGAGAGGATACCTGCAGTAATGAATGCAGTTCAGGAGAAACTAGATGTAGTGGGGATGGGCAGGAAACGTGCGGAAATTATGATAATGACGTCTGCCTTGAATTTGGGGCAGGACAATCCTGTGCCCATGGGTGTAGTAATGGAAATTGTAATGATGCACCACCTTGTAAGAACAACGGACAAACCTGCAGTTCGCCAGGAGCATCAACAAATGAATGCTGCTCAACTCTTTGTCAGGCTAATGGGCAGTGTGGAGAGGATACCTGCAGTAATGAATGCACTCCAAACGGAGCAAAAAGATGCTCAGGATCAACAGAAGAAACATGTGGCGACTACAATGATAATGTCTGTTTAGAATGGGGAGGCTACGTGGGCTGCTCAAACGGATGCAGCGACAACAGCTGTATATCCTGTAAAGCGAACGGACAAACCTGCAGTTCGCCAGGTACATCAACAAATGAATGCTGTTCTGGAATCTGCCAAGATGATGGAGAATGTGGAACAAATGCGTGCACAATTCCTGATGGAAGTGCAGACTGGTGCGACTGCAATTCAGATACTGATTGCCCATCGAATTACTATTGTAACTTTGCATCGGGTCCGGATGGCTGCGAAGAAATTCAATACGATGACGAATGCAGCAACCATAACGGCTACTTCTGCGATAATGGAGATGTCTATAACTGTAACGACAATGGAAACTACTACGAAAAAAAGCTCATAGAAGTCTGTAATACAAATACATATTGCAACCCGCAAGTCGTTGATGGCACCCAAAAATGCTCGAAACAACCAGTGCATATGGACCTCTGGATAGATTATGCCTCTCAAGGAACAGAAGTAAATAAACAAATTTCAGACAGCTTCACAATAAACATATTTGCCGAGTCCTCGACTACTATCGATCTCAGCTTTGCAGAATCAGCGTTTGAAGGAACCTGTAGCAAAGGATCACAAACAATCCAAAAAGGAACCACTACTTGTAGCCTCACCGTAAAGCCAGGATCAAAATACAAAGGCTACACCATTCGCGCTAATGAGAAGGTTGCGAAAGTCCGTATTCTACCCTCTCCCCAATTCATCTTCCTTACTGATAGCGAACAACTAAAAAAACGCTATCCGCATGAAGAGCGCGGTGTACAAGCTGTCCTCAAAAAAGCCTACGAAAACGCAGAAGATTCAGGAATAGTCTATGATCTTGCCCAGTACCGAGATGAAATAGGAAAAAGCAATCCATTCACCTCATTTAGTAGCTATCATGAAAAAGCAACTCTGCCCTACATGCGAGATAATAGCTATTCGCTTGCAGTTTCAAACTTCATAAAAGAAAGATGTGGTGAGTGCGAAGACATTATTATTCTTGGAGACGACTTCATTTTACCTCATTATAGAAGAGACCTTAGCATCCTAGAGAAAAGATGGTGGTTTTGGAACGACATAACTGAAGAAACAATCTACACTGATACTAACTATAAATCTGCAGCCTTGCTTGAATTCTCAAATTACTACGAAATGTTCAAATTTCAAGGTAAGTATGATGGAAAGCCCGTTCTAATCATATATCCTGACCAGATGAATAATACCATGAAGAATAAGATAGATGAATTAAAGGATGCGTTCAAAAGACAAGGATACAACCCCAATTTTGAAAATTCTAGCGGAAAGGAAATTCATTGTGTAGATGAAAGATGGTTCGCAAAGGTTAGGGGGCACACCTTGATAATCGTGGGGACTGAAGAAAACAACAATGCATTTGCATGCATGCCATTTGTTTCAGGTGAAGATCAGCAAGACGGAATATTTCTGCAACCCAATGTATGGGACAGTGAAGAATATGCCCTGGTAATCAACACCGAAGATCCAGCAGTGATTGCGGCATTCGCTAGTCTTGTGAAAGGCGGGCAGATTATTAACCTAACAGGTCACTCGGCATACACATTCAAAGTAGGTGTCCAGTACGCAAGCTACGCAGCATTGGGTGTGGGTGTCCTCTCAATGACTGTTGTCACAGGTGGAACTGGAGCACCAGCAGCATTTTTGATTGCGGCAGGGGCATTAGACGCTATCGCAGATGCAGGAGATATAGTAGACACCTGTGCCGTGAACAACGAAGGAAATTTTTGGTGTGGTACGAGCATTGCATTTGCAGGAGTTCCATTTATACCCGGTAAACCTGTAAAAAAGGTACTCAAAAGCCTATCTGACCCAATTCTCAATACAAATATGTTCAAAATGTTCGAGCCAGTAGATAATCTCATAGAGAAATATTTCAGAAATGTAAGGTCCTCCCCAAAAATAGGTAATGAGGCATTTGAAACGGTAACAGTGGGACTCTATGATAATATTTACATGGCAAAAGGTTCCGAAAAGTTCCTCAAAGGCAATATTGGAAAACTAGACAGCCTGCCTAACCATTGGACTCGTGTAGAAAACGCTCGGTTCATAAAATCGATAGGTGAAGCAGAAGATGGGTTGCAGATTAGTGAGGCATACCTAAAGGAGATAGAAATTGTAGATTTCATTCTAGGAGGTACCCTGGGATCCTACGACTCAAGCATTAAAAAAATTAAGGTTGCTAGAACGTATGAAAAGGTCGCTGGGAGTGGAACACGATACATTCAGAATGCTGATGAATCTATTGAGATTACAATCAAGGAAGAAATGGCCCATGCAAAAATCGATGAACTGCTAAAAATAGCTCCAGGTGATTCCATGTTTGAACACATTGACTACTTTGATGAAGATAAGATCATTCGAGATATCGCAAATATTTATGATGACCTGACTGCATATAGATTGCTGATAGAAAAACTCGCAGACAATAAAAAGTTTATCGCAGAAGTACAAAAAATTGGACTAAATCCGCTTACTAAAGACATACTCAAAAGCATGGCAGATGATGGGGAATACCATGAGCTCTTCCAAATTAAAGCAAAGGCCCTTATCTTCAAAGATAATGAATTGATAAAGATTATAGATGAAGTGATTCCAACCGGACTAAGGGGAACGTTTGACGAAAAAAATGCAAATAGCCTCATAAGTGGATACATAGAGAACGCTAATCCAAAAAAACTCGGAGAAGAAAATTATTTGGAAAAAATGAACTACCTCGTTCAAGAAATAAGGCTGCTGGTGAACTGATATGTCAGATGGAAAAGCGATGTGCGAAAATTGTGGGTATAGGGGCGCCTTTTCCCATCTCGGAGGGAATAAAGGACATTGGTGCAACAGTTATGGATGTATTGAATGCAAGAAGGTAGTAACTTACTGTGACGAAGAATGGACAAGGGTAAGTAAGTTCGGAGAATGCCTCACTTGCAAAAGTCATCTAATCAACTATCCTACTATTCTCAAATCGTTCAACCTCATTAAAGAAAAGCTGATGTGTCCGGGATGTGAGAAACAATCCCTTAAACTGATAATGCCTAGGGCGTAGTGATATGAAAAGAAAATATCTAGTAGGGTGTCTAGTGGTGATGTTGCTAGTTTTAATTCCAGCAGGAATGAGTATTTCCACATACCAAGAAACCGCCTCCGTTTCAAGAATTGTGGGTGAATCACCAACAGAATTACTAAGGCAACTAAACAAAGATAGGCTAGTCATAGAAGAAGTAACTCTTTTTACAAACGATTTCAATACGCTAAAAAGCAGAGAGCTGCTCGCAAAACAATTCCCCGAAAGAGTAAAAAGCAACTTCAACCTAAACAACAGAATTGTAGAATCTTACGATAAAAGCGATGTCGAGCATGCAATAGAATCTATAGACAAAAACGAACTCTTCATTATAGAGACAGAATCAACAATTCAACCTCTAAAAATTAAAACAAAGAAATTATGGGACTACATCTATCCAAAAGATCTAACCCACTGGCAAGAATCCCTAGAACAAAAAAACCCCTTACTATTCCTTAATGCCCCTCACGGAGGACTTTATCTTCCAAAACAAGATACCTTCGCGAGCAGAGTCATCAAAGACGCCGTCCTCATTGCCCCCTCTTCCTTCTCCTCTAACCAGTTTACTAAATCATTCCTTTGCCAACTCTATGATGGGAAAAAACTAGGTGAAGTTTTCAAAGATGCAAGAAATTTCCATTACAATGGAGGATCAATTACAGGAAGACATAACTATCTTGGACTCATATTACAATCCTACAATCTCTTCGGAAATCCACTACAGGACATAAGCCTTGACTGGACAGAATCCGATTATCAAGACATCAAAAAAAAATACTGTAAAAACAACCTAGACAATCTTGAAACCGGAATTGACTATCTAGGACAAGTAGGAAATTATTCAAAATTCAGAAAACATATCAGCTTTACAATAGAGAGTCACAGTATAGATCAAATGGGGACATTCGCAATAGTAAATGCATCGCCAGCATATCAACGTAACATACCTGGAGAGCTAATCCTTCCCATTGCAATAAGAACAACCTATTTCCCAAAAAACACGCTAATAACTAACTTCTCCATAGAAGAAATCTCAAATCCAGTACAACTTTCAGTTCCCAATCTCCCTTCATATGAAGGCAGCTTTGTGAACCGAACATGCTATCAAGATAATCAGTCAGCGTCCATCACCTTCCAAAATGGCTACACCCAAAATCAACAAAAATTCATAGCAGAAATCAATCCTGTAGAAATCATCAATTGTACACAAGGTACATTCAGACTCTTCAAAACCTTCAAATATGCAATCGACTATATTGCAATCTCACCCATACTCATTCGAGATGTAAGCGGCCCTACAACCGTGCACCCAAAAGAGATTCTAAACTACTCTATCGACATTACAAGATTAACAATAGCGGATATCAACGGAACTCTACTCATCCTAGATGAAGAAAACAACACTCTATATGAAAAAGAGATTGCTAACCTTACTAAAAAAATAATTAATGTAACCCTCCCCGCCCCAAAAACAGAAGGAATCCATAAATACTCAGTAGAGTTCATGCAAAACAAACAAACCGTCGCATTTCACCCTCTAACTATTGAAACAGTTATCCTAGAACCCAACCTACAACCGCCTATAACCGCCCAATCAACAACCGAACTCAGTCTCAAACTCATTTCCCATGCAGAAAATGATATAGAAGTAAACGGAAACTGGTTCCTCCTAAAAAACACAACGGCTATCCAAAACAGCTCCTTTAGCAAAACCACAAGTCCTGGATCTAATACCCAACAACTAACCTTGGAAAATCTCAAAAAGAGTGACCAAAGCTACAGATTAGTCATTATCTTAGACTATGAAAACAATAAAAAAACGCTGAACTATCTTATAACAACAAATAATATCCCTATTCCCTACACCAAAAAAAACGAAAGTATTGTAGAAAACGAAACCATCACCATTGAAGTAAATTCGATAGATTACGATAACGATCAATTAACGACAACCTTCAACGATTCCAGATTTACAAAACAAAATAATCTCTTAACATGGAAAACTAAGTTGGGAGATAAAGGTAATTATTCAGTAAAACTGCAGGTCTCAGATGGCTATCAGGCCGTAGAGGAGATAATAACCTTCGAAGTAAAAGGAGCATTTGAAGGGGGAACTATCTCTACCTTCGCAGACGGAAGCAAAAACAGATCGCTAGACTTTGGAACACAAGATAAGTACACCATAACGTTAGCAATACCAGAAAAAAGTTCAATTGTAGAAGCAACCATAGACGTAACTGCAGCATCCAACGAAATAACTGTGGTAGAAGGCAGCGAACTCCCTGATTTCAAATTCACAGATGGAAACGCCTACAGCAATACCTCTATCAACTACGAAAATTTCACAATAAACATCCAAAATAAAAAACTCCAATATCTCAACCTGAGCTACAGGGAAGGATTCCTAAATTGCGCAAATACGGTATGCGCTTCAGTGATAAACGACTTTGTAGCAGTCAGAGTGAATATAAACGGAAAAATTCTTTGCACAAATAATAGATACACCTGGAGCAACCGAACCTGCACTCAAAACACCTCACTAGCAAGAGAAGGGATCAACAACGGACTCAACACCATCACTATCTACCAAATAGGACCAAGTTGCTGCGGAAGTGGAGACTTGATTGATATGATACGGCTGGAAAATCCTAGGGAATACATCAAAGAAAAAGGTACGGGAAGTAATAAACAACAAGGAACCATAACGGTTGACGTAGGCGCAGAGGGTTCGCAAGATTCAACCTTCACCTGGAAACACAACGAAACCGTTAACATCAACCTAAACGCAGCAGCCATCTCAAATAAAATGATCGACTGCATCAATCAGAGTGGATCCTGTATCATCCCGATAGGATTAGAGACCAGCGATGACGTATCAATAACCCTTGACAACCTAAGACTATCCTACCTTGCGCTAGGAAAGAACGAATCAAGTATCAGCATGCTCCTAGATGCGGGATGGAATCTCCTATCCTTCCCCTTCGAGATAACCAAAAGTCTGCTGGAGGAGGAACCCTTCACCACATCGCCGGAAAACTGTATCACAAAGATCGCTCTCTACAACTCAACCAGCAGCAAATTCAAGATGATGAATAAGACCGATGGGGCGTGGGGAGATGTCATGCTGGATGAAGGTCAGGGCTACTGGATATATACAAACAGTACCTGTACACTTTCACTAAAAGGAAAAAGCAAATCTACAATCCAAATGCACATAGAAAACGGATGGAATCTAATGGCATTTCATGCAGAATCGAAAAAGTCAAGAAGCGACGTAATCCAAAATGTCAAATACTACATCAAGAAAATTATGAGCTATCACGAAGGAAACTGGTACAGCTATTCCCCTACCAGGCCCGAAGTCCTAAACACCATTAAAGAATTCCAACCCGGATGGGCATACTACATTCAATATAATGGCAACGACACAGCAACATGGGGACTAGATCAAAACGATCAGCTTCAAATCATTAGTCAACATGGGCGTACTTGAGAAAAAAAGCAAAACACTCCAGCTACTACCCATTCTAAGTCCATTATAGCTACTTAAAAACCAAAATCTATATAAATGATACAAGTTCCCTCAAAATAACATTGGGTGATATGCACAAAAAGTATATACGGAGGAACGAAAATGTCAGAAGAAGAAATGGAAAATCAAAGTTCAGAAGAAGAGTCATCTAGCGAAGAGGAATCTTCAAGCGAAGAGGAATCTTCAAGCGAAGAGGAATCTTCAAGCGAAGAAGAGTCATCTAGCGAAGAGGAATCTTCAAGCGAAGAAGAGTCATC
>JAQBWB010000010.1 GCA_027623355.1 Nanobdellota archaeon
GTCGACCCCTCGCAACGCACCTGCTTTTGAAGGTGAAAGAATTTCGACCTTAGGATGCTATGCACATACATATAAGCGAAACTGTTTTATAGATTGCTTTCTATGAGGTTGTTATGGACATCGTGCAGCGAAGATTAGATCGTATTGCGAAAAAACAGGATGCATTATGGAAACAGAAGAAGCTTGATGCGCTTGACAATCAACATCATTTTGATGTTTATTTAGGAGCACTGGACGTGGGCATGGATTGTCGTTTTATGAAAGAGGTTTCTGGAGTTGTAGATTTGTGCGGGAATGCATTATCGTGTAAGTATAAGGGGGAGTTATATGCCTCTTTTTCATCTGAGCCGAAACCTGAGTGTAAGCGATCTCAGTTGATTAAATTTGAGGATATTTTAGGTTAGAATCTTTTTTTCTTTTGAGATATAAGATAGACTGCAGGTATGAGTACGCCTATTGCTATAAGAATCATGACTACTGAAATTGCACGGGCTTTTCTTTTTGGAGTTATGGTTATTGCAGGAGCATCTTTTACTTCAATCATAGGTCTTTCAATCGAGGGTTCTTCCTTCTTTTCTTCTTTGATGGGTTGAGAGGTAGCTGTTTCGTCGATAATACATTTATTGTTTCTGCATCTTCCCGCGTCACATCCACAATCGTAACAACACCAGGCTTGTGTTTCTCCGCTGCAGACTTGATCGAAATTACATCTATTTTCTTCGATGATATCATAGGAAAGATTTTTCGCTAGTATGGGGGAGATACCTGTGCCGTAGAAATAGAAGGTAGCATGGTCATTTCCGGTACTGGTATCCGATATTTGCAAATCCATAAGCACTATTTCCGAACCGTCTTTAAATTTGAAGCTTTCTTTTAATCCGAATGATCTTGACTTTTCGTTGTTGACTTCAAACAATACTTTTCCGGTTGCATCTGAGACGGTTATTAGTTTTACTATGTAGCTTCCGAGGTTGGTCTGGTAAATTCTTCCCTCCCCCTCATCAAGTGTATCTGAGAGGAAAATGCTTATGGCTTGTGCAGAGGTAACTAGGAGTAATGTCATTACTAGTGCTATCACTTCACGTTTCATGTGATTTAATTCTTATTTGCCTTATATAAATCTTTTTGTGCTCTTTATCTATCGTTATCTTTTTATAGCTTGGGGGGATTCTATAGCTATGGCTAAGAAGATATTAATTTTTGATACTACGTTGAGAGATGGGGAGCAATCGCCTGGGGCTAGCTTAACGAGTTCGGAGAAGTTGCTCATTGCTAAGCAGCTTGCTAAATTAGGAGTGGATATTATCGAGGCAGGTTTTCCGATTACCTCTGAGAGTGATTTTGAATCTGTTAAGCAAATTGCCGAGGAGGTTAAAGGCCCTATTATTTGTGGACTTGCTAGGGCGATGAAAGGTGACATTGATAGGGCTTGGGAGGCCGTTAAGTATGCCGAGCGCCCTAGAATTCATACGTTTGTTGCCACTTCACAGATTCACATTGATAAAAAGTTACGTAAGAGTCAGGATGAGGTTATTGAGATGGTTATTGAAGCGGTTAGGCATGCAAAATCGCTTTGTTCTGATGTAGAATTTAGTCCGGAGGATGCAGCTCGCACCGATATTAGGTATATGTGTTCGGTTGTTGAGGCAGCAATCAATGCTGGTGCTACTACCATTAATATTCCCGATACTGTAGGATATGCTGAACCTGAGGAGTTTGGTAATCGGATTAAAGGAGTTTTTGAAAATCTTGGAGGGTTGATTGATTATCATAAGGTAGTTATTTCTGTACATTGTCATGATGATTTAGGGTTGTCGGTTGCAAATTCACTTGCTGGAGTTATGAATGGGGCTACACAGGTCGAGTGTACGATTAATGGTATTGGTGAGCGGGCTGGGAACGCTTCACTTGAAGAATTTGTGATGAATTTGAAGACTCGTAGTGATTATTTTGCTGATTATTATACCTCGATTAATACTAAAGAGATTTTTGCAACTTCGCAGATGGTTTCAAATTTGACAGGATTGTTGGTTCAGAGAAATAAGGCTATCGTGGGACGGAATGCATTCGCTCATGAGGCAGGTATTCATCAACACGGGATGTTGAAGGACAAGAAGACGTATGAGATTATGGATGCCTCTGATGTGGGTTGGAGAGGAGAACATATTGTTATTGGTAAACACTCAGGAAGACATGCGGTAGAGAATACGTTGTCGGAGATGGGGTATGGATTGGATGCTGTGCAAATAGATTCGGTTATGGAGAGAATTAAAACATTAGCAGATAAGTCGAAGGAGGTCGTGAAGGAGGATATTATTGCTATTGCTACCGATGTTCTTGGGCAGGTTGCTTCTAATGAGGAGATTGTTAAGCTTGTTGATTATTCTATTAGTTCTGGAAATGAGAAGCAAACTAGTGCTTGTGTGGTTTTACAGGTTAATGGGGAGGAAAAGAAAGGTTCTTCTCAAGGTGTAGGCCCGGTTGATGCATTGTCTAAGGCAATTACGGGATTGACGTATCCGCTTACGTTGAAAGAATATCATTTGAATGCTATTACAGGTGGTACCAATGCACTCGCTCATGTTACCATTTTGGTTGAGGATGATTCTGGAACTATTTTTAGTGCAGATGGAATATCTGAGGATATTGTGAAGGCTTCTGCACTAGCGTTAGTGAAAGGTTTAAATAAAGCTTGGAATTTCTTAAAAAAATGAGTTCCTACACACTTGCATTAATGCCTGGAGACGGAATTGGTCCTGAAATAGTTGCTGAAGGTCTTAAGGTTCTTGAAAAAGCATCTGATGTCTATGGATTTTCTTTGGATTGGAAGAACTATGATAATGGTGCTGAGAAGTATTTGAAGACGGGTGAATTGATTACTGAAGATACTTTACAGGAGATTAAGGATAGCTGTAAGGCAATCTATCTTGGTGCACTTGGAGATCCTCGTGTTACTCCAGGAATATTAGAGAAAGGCATATTGCTTAAGACTCGTTTTTATTTTGATCAGTTTGTTAATCTGCGACCTATTAAATTATTAGAAGGAGTGCAGTGTCCTTTAGTTGGTAAGGGTCCTAAAGATATTGATTTTACGGTTGTTCGAGAGAATACTGAGGATTTTTATGTCGGTATTGGTGGTCGTGCCGAGGCCGGTACTTCGAAGCAGTCTCTTGAGGTTATGCGAGAGATGTATAAGGTTAAATTTGATCTTGATATTGAGAATACTGACGAGGTTGCGTATCAGATTGGCGTTATGTCTAAAAGTGGTGCAAATCGTGTTATCAAATATGGTTTTGAGCTTGCTAAAAGTCAGAATGTGGATACTGTTTATTTTGTGGATAAGGCAAATGTATTATCTGATATCTACGGATTCTGGAGAGAGCAGGTTGAATCGGTCGGGAAGGAATATCCTGGCATTAAGCCAGAATATATGTTTGTAGATGCGATTACAATGTGGTTTGTTAAGAATCCAGAATGGTTTAAGGTGGTTACCACACCTAACATGTTTGGAGATATTATTACTGATTTAGGAGCTATGATTCAAGGAGGTTTAGGTTTAGCTCCGGGCGGGAATATTAACCCTAACGGTGTTTCGATGTTCGAACCGATTCATGGTAGCGCTCCTAAGTATGCAGGCAAGAATGTTGCCAATCCTTTGGCCACGATTTGGGCTGGAGCTATGTTACTAGATGAGATTGGTGAGCATACTGCTGCTGATGCTATTGTTTCTGGAATTGGTTCTGTGATTAAGGAGGGTGTTGTTAAGACTAAGGATTTGGGCGGTAGTGCTACTACTAGCGATATGGGTAGTGCGGTTGCCGAAAAATTAGTTTAGTGCTTTTAGAACGTCTTCTACTTTAATTGATTGCATACAGAGATTGTTATTGTTGTTGCACGGTTTAAACTCCCCTTTATGGACGTTGATGGTCGGTGAGCAGGGACAGGTTGCTTTGTAGAGTCCTATGTTGTCGTCTCCTAGCGGTTGGAATCGGATGGGTAGGTTTGGTCCAAAGAGGCCTACTGTTTTTGTTCCCATGCATGCTGCTATGTGCATTGGGCCTGAATCATTTCCTACCATTGATTTGCATTTTGTAAAGAGATATGCTAGTTGTTTGATGGAGGTTTTTCCTGCAAGATTGATTGATTTTTCTTTCATTTGAGATTGAATATTTTTAATTAGTGGTTTTTCAGATTCTACGCCTACAAAGAGGATTTGATTTCCTTGTTTTGCTAGCCCGTCTGCTAGTTGTGCGTATCTATCTTGTGGCCACATACGCTCTTTTGAGGTTTCGGCTAGGCCGGGTGCTATTGCGATTGCAGAGCTTGTGATTTTTTCTCTTTTGATTAGTGTGTTTATTGATTCCTTGTCTGTCTTTGGAATGTGAAGGGGTAGAAGATTCGGAATGGTTACTTTTGTGTCTATTGCTCGAACTAAATCTGCAAATGTTTCTGAGCAGTGTTGCATGTCGTTGTATTTTACGGTACGGTTGTAGCATTTTGAACGTGCACCGTGATTGTAGCCTACTGCGAATTTTCCTAACTTGAATGCTAGAATTGCTGAGATGTTTAGATATTCCTCCATGTCGATGACGAGATCGTATTTTCCGATGTTAAGCGTGCTATAGAGCTCTATTTTTAGGATATTGAGGGGAAGGATTTCTAGATGGTCAATGTAGGATAGTCCTGTAAACACTTCTTGGTTTCGCAAGGTAGCTAGAACGGTGATTTTTGATTTTGGATAGCGATCTTTTAGCGCTTTGATTGCAGGGAGTGTTAGAATGGTTTCTCCAATGCCCCAGAGTTGGATTACCAGGATGGTATCTGTCTTGAATGTGGTTTTTTTTCTTTTAAGAGATCCAAATAGGGTGCAGATGGTGCTCCCTAGTAGTTTGTCTACCTTTCTAATGAGTGGGACGACCATAGAAGTATTACTCAATCTGCTTTTATAAATATATGTTCTTATAGATTTGGTTTCGTAGAATTTTTGACGAGGTTTTCGAATTGTTTGCTTGTGAGGATCTTTTTTTCTAGGACTAATTGTTTTAGCGTTTTCTTCGTTTTTAGGGATTCTTTTACTAGTTCTGCAACACGGTCGTATCCAAGCTTCGGATTTAAGATGGTTGCTAGGCCTGCTGAATGTTCTAGATTTGTTTGGCAGGTTTGTTTGTTTGCGGTGATTCCGCGAATGCACTTTGTGGTGAGCATATTACTTGTTCTTTTCAGAATTTGAATCATGTGGATGATGTTGTTTGCTACAAGAGGCATATGTGTGTTTAATTCTAGCTGGCCTAGGGAATTAGCAATTGTTATTGCATGGTCATAGCCCATTACCTGAATACAGGCCATGTTTGCTGCCTCACAGATGCTGGGATTGATTTTTCCGGGCATGATTGAGCTACCTGGTTCCACTGCTGGCAGATTAATTTCACCAAAACCGGTGTTTGGTCCTGAAGAGAGAAGACGTAGATCGTTTGTTATTTTGAGGAGGTCTGTTGCTGCAAGTTTGCTCATTGCGCTGACCTCTGCAATATCGGTAAGGAACTGGGTTGCTTCGATGTTGTTTACTGCTGGTAGGAATGTTGTCTTGAGTTCTTTATTTAATTCTGAAATGATGGTTTTTCTAAACGCTTTTTTGGTATTTACTCCGGTTCCTACTGCATTTCCCCCCACGCCTAATTCTAAAAGTGATTCGGCAGCAATGGTTAGTCGAAGTGTTGCTTTCTCGATGGCGGCAGCATAGGCTCTGAACTCTTGGCCTAGTGTTATAGGAACGGCATCTTGGAGATGGGTGCGAGCGCTTTTGGGGATGGTTGAGAAGGCTTTAGCTTTCTGTTCTAGTGCTTTTCGTAGATTTTCTAATGATTCTGTTAGTGATTGTAGTTCTTTGTGGGAGGCTATTCTGATTGCTGAGGGGATGATGTTGTTTGTTGACTGGCCTTTATTGACATCATCATTCGGGTGGAGTTTTGCTAGATTTGCTATGACCTCGTTTACATTCATATGGGTTGATGTTCCGGATCCTGCCTGAAAGACGTCTATCTGAAATTCTTTATCGTGTTTTCCTAAGAGAATATTTTTGGTAGCTACTAGAATGGCATTTGCTTTCTTTTTTTCTAGTGATTTTAATTTGTAGTTTGCTTTTGCACACGCTCTTTTGAGATTGACTATTGCATAGATTATTTCTAGAGGTAGGGGATGAGAGGCTGCGTTAAAATTCTCTAGAGATCGTGCTGTATGGATTCCATAGTGTGCAGTAGAGGGTAGCTGTTTCTTACCCAGGGAGTCTTTTTCTGTTCTCATTGCTTTTTGTTTGGTCTATCTATTGCCACTTTGCGCACGATATTTTCAAGACGCTTTTGGTTTTTTCTTACCAGGAGATAGGTGTAGAAGATGGTTCCGATAAGAAACATGAATCCTAGTATGATGAAAAAATCCATTGTTCGTGCTAGGTTAAGCGTTTTAACAAGGGGGTCAAGCAGATGTGGTACGATGGTTACTGCAAGGAACGTTAGCCAGAGTATAACCCAAAATGAATATTCCTTTGTAGTTATCTCTTTTCTTTTATAGTGCAAGAACGTATAATAGGCCATAAAAGCTCCAAAGAATGCTCCCAAAATTTGAATACCTAGTAATGCTGCCATTATCTTTTGATCCTCCACCACATGAGATTAAGGACGATTTTGATGCCGTCTAGGATTGTTGTTCCTTTGTAGCGGTCTGCGTACACCGTTTCAATGGGTACTTCTGCGAAGGATAGTTTGTGTCGTCCGATATTTGCTACCATTTCTGATTCCATACTGTAATTTGTTGCGTCCCACCGTATTTTCTTGTAGGTTGCTACTGTAAACGCACGAAACCCGCATTGGGTGTCTCGTATATCGATTCCATACAGGATTTTGGTCATCGTATTGATGACTCCATTTCCGAATCTCAGTATGCTAGGCATTGATTTTGATTGCTTCCTATAGCCTAACACCACATCACAGTTTTTAAGCGTTTCCAAAAAACGAGGAATATCTTGCGGATTATGCTGTGTATCTGCATCTATCACCACTATTTTTGATGCACCTTGTTCGATTGCGTAATCACATCCTGTTTTGAGCGCTGCTCCTTTTCCAAGATTGGTGAGGTGAGTAAGAACGGTTACGTTGCTTCCAGCAGCTTTAGCGGTGTTATCATTGGATCCATCATCTACTACCACAACGGTGCCGTATTTTTGTGCTTTCGTCACTACTTCACGGATGGTAGTAGATTCATTCTGTGCTGGAATAACGATATAGGTGGATTCTTCCATGATTATGCAGTGGTGTTTGAAGTACTATTTACTTCAGGAGAATGAGTATTTATTACTTGCTGTTGACCGAAGTGTTTTCTTCGAAGATATTTTCCAAAAGAAGTGCTTCGGCAGCCTTTTGTTCTTCACGAAGTGAGGTGTAGTAGGGGACTTCGTTTGTTGCATTTCCATCCCAGTTTACTTTCCATACAATGATTCTTTCACCTGTGAAACTTGATCTGTCGGAGAACTTTTCGAAGTAGGTAGTTCCATGACCATTCATGAAAAATAATTTTGTGAACATAGATTCGGCAAGTTTAGGGTGGGTTAGAACTGCTCGGTATCTTTTATCGGAAGTTGGATAGAGTGTTAGACTTACTCCTATTTCATTTTCATCATACTGTACTGAATCGATGCTTCCATCCTCACGTGCTATACTTATGCTATTTGGAAATTTAGGTCCTTGAGGGGTGCTGACTCCAGTAGTGTCTAATGTAGCTAGGTTTATTTTAATTGTTACTCCTTGTTGTATTGTACAGGATATGATACCTTCTTCGTCTTCCTGACAGGTTGCCTCTCCTTGGTAGGACGGCCAGGGTGCTATCCACCTATTAGCTTCTTCACTATCAGTTATAGCCTGAATTTCAAAGTAAGTATCTTCAGCTTGCTTTGCTGACATGTTGAATCTTTCTTGAAGGTATACGATGCTTGTTTCTGGATTATTTTTGTATTCCTTCTTATTTAAGACATTATATCGAAGTGCTCTTTCGAAGTTCCAGGAACCGAAATGTGCCCAAACTCCCCCTTTACCCACCATGTCTTCTGAGGTAATGAAATAGTTTTCAGGAGGTTCACAGTGAGAGTATTGCAGCACCTCTTCCACGTTCGAGATTCCTGCTTGTTCTAATATGTTTGCTGCGTCATTTCGGTCTTGAAGTAGGATAATTTCTTTAACTAGTGAAATTGCATTGGGAATATCGGTGATTTCTTTGTTAACGGTATTAAATGCTTTATTCTGTCCACAGTCAAGCATTCTTAATGTTCCCCGCGCATAATTCTCATCGTCGGTTAATAACACTGAACCAATCCAATGTGCATTGGGTGTATTCTGGGAGGTACCATCGAATGTAACAGCTCGGTTTCCAATCATTTTGAACCAATGACCGAAGTCCCACCAAGAATTGATAATTGCATCCTCCTCTGCTTGGAGATCTATCTGTTTTAGTGTGTCATACCATGCGTCGTTCATAGAAGGTATCTCTTGACGTACGGTGCTTTTTGCTCCCTGGATGGGTTGTCCAAATAGTACTAGGATTAAGAAAATAATCATTACTGTATTTACAAGATGTTTATTGAGATGAAGACCTTTTGTTAGCAGTTCTGAACCTTTTTTGTAGAGCAAATCGATTGTGACTCCTGAAGCTAATGCGAATGCAGGTACTGCTACTAAGGTAAATCGAATTCCCTTGGTGCTTGCATACACGGTTGAGGTGAACCAGAGTGTTAATAGAAGACACGATTTGACGTCGATGTTCTTTTCTCGTGTTCTGATGATATCCAATAACCAGATTGCTACGGGCACTCCGGTGAGTACAATGAACATGGTTTTTTGTGGTTGGATTACTAGTAATATTGCATACCAGACGGTTGATCCTACTGCGAGGAAGAGTCCTCTTTTTGTGCTGTTACTCTTTCTGAGCAGGCTCCATGCTAATCCGGAAAGAGCGAGTAGGAATAATAGTTTACTTCCCATGCCAATTTGATTGATGACGCTGCTTAGGGATGCCGTATTTTGCTCGGCTACGGTTGTGAATACATTGGGCCAGACACTATTGATGCCGACCTCTTTTAGTGTAATAAATGCTCTTGGTCCTCCTAAGAATCCATCCATGAAGTTGCTAAACCCTGTAAAAAGGGAGGTGAAAATAGCTGAAAAGAAGAGGAAGAGTCCAAGTGAGAGGGGAGTTTCTAGAAATTCCTTTTCTCTGATGAACGATCCTATATTTTTTAATTTATCTCGGTGCAGAAGTATGTAATATCCCATATAGGCTACCGAGGTGATGATAATGAAATTCATAATATACCACCAGCCTCCCCATGCAAAGCTGAATAGTCCTACAAAGAAACCAGCCCCTAGAGTATAGAGAATGATTTTCTTGTATTCTTTTGTTTCAAATGCTTCTAGATAGAGCCAGGTTATTAGTAAGGGTATTAATACATTATATGCATCGGTATCAGCAAAACCGCCAGCAGTTCTTGTTAATAGTGCAGGATGGAAAGCGAGAATGAGTGCTGCAACGAATCCTCCGAAATTTCCGGAAATTCTTCTCCCTATAAAGAAAATAGGAATAATACTTAGGGCTATAAGGAGGACAGGAGCATAGAATGCAGCAGTCATTAATCCGATGTCTCTATTGAATATTCTCATAATTTTGTAGAGGAATGCTTCGAAATAGGCATGGAATGCATCCCTTGGAACAAATCTTCCGACAGGACCAAGCATGAAGGTGTCGTAGGGTGCCTCTTTTCCTCGTTTATTCGTTCTGAGTTCGTCGCCAGGATGCCCATTTTCTAGGACATTCTTTGCGTGTCGCATCCAGAAGTAGGGATCGATAGCAAGTAAGTAGGTTTGACCGTTATCATCCTGTAGTCGAGAACGAAAATAATCGGCAGTTGCTTTTACCTGGGCGTCTATTTGAGCTTTTTGTTCTTTTTTGAATTTTTCAAATTCAGTATTGATGAGATTATTCTTATTGCTATCGGGAAGGTTCGGATATTGCTGATTGATTTGTGATTTTATTTGGTTTCGTACCTGATCGTATACGGAATCGCGGGCCCATTGGTCAGCAATCGGTAACTCGGCTGGTATAGAACGCAGATTTGAACTCATGAACACAGGTATGAGGATGAGTAGTATTGTTAGAAGGACTGTTTTGTGGGTGTTAACAAAACCCAGTATCTTTTTTGTTTCAACACCTTCGTCCCCCTTTTTTTCATCCTGCGAGAAGATTCCTTTTATTGAGGATTTTATTTTTGAGAAGTCGAATGCTATTTCTTCATTTTCTTCTTCATTAGGAGTTTCTTCAGTTTTAGTTGATTCTTTCTCTTTAGCAGAAAATATGTTTTTTATTTTTGAAAAATCAATGTTAATTTCTTCGTCATCATCTTCAGAGACGCTTTCTTTTTCGTTCTCCAGGGATTGATGGCTTTGTTCTTCTTCATGTTTAGGTTCGTGTTCTTGCTCATGTTTAGGTTCATGGTGTGTTGTTGCATCTGCATTTTCTTCAGATTTATGTGTGTGCTCTTCTGATTGAGCAGGATGTTTTTCAGGATTAGGAGTATGTTCCTCTGGTTTTTGATCGTGTTCTTCGTGTTTATGTTCTTCTGTTTGGGGAACTTCTTCTTTAGGAATGTGAGAGGGTTGTTCTTCAGGCTTGTTTTCTTGTTTTGGCTCTTCTGTTTTTTCTTCGGAGCTTTCCTTTTTTCTAGAGAAGAGATTCTTTACTTTAGAGAAATCGATGTTTATATTGTCGTCTTCGTGTTCTTCCATAGATGCACCCGTATTGTTTTTGTGAACTCAGGGTCTCTTAAAAAGGTTTCTATAATCATTCTTTGTTAGTTATTTGTTATGCTTTAATGGTTATTATTATTAACCATTGAGTAATGGTTAATTCACATAATCTTTATATATCTGTTTTAATTCCCACAATCATCATGGGGGATGGTTTATGAATTCAGATAGGGTTATGTCTAGGAGATTCTTTTTAGAGACTCTTGTGGGGGTAGCTGTAGTGGCCGCCCTTCCAGGTTGTTTAACTTCTTCTCGGAGGGATACCAGTGCTAAGCGTGCTACTGGTAGAAGACATGATCCCGCTAAAGATGGGGCTCCGCCTGTTGATGGTTATTTTATTGGTCGATTCAGCGAGGATGTGCTCAATCTTATCAAGCATGGGGATATTGACGTTGAGGGAAATTTCTTTGCGCGATCGGATGCCCTGGATACTTCTTTAAGAAATAAGTCTTTAGATCAACAAACAGATACATTTACTTTTCTTCAACAAAGTTACAGGGATGTAGCAATGGAATATCTTCTCATTACTGCAAACCATAATCGACATAATCGAATTGAAATGGGTTCTACTCTTGAAGGTCTTGCAGATCTTTATATTGCCGAAGCTTTGTCGGTTTCTAGAAAAGATACCCATCACTTACGTGAGCTTATTGCCTCTGATCAGAAAAATTTTGGTTACGAGAGAGAAAAGCACCTTTCTGATTTCTTAACTATTCTAGAGCAAAGACTCGTTTCGCTTAACCTTTATGATAATCTTGTTAATCCCTAGGGGGTGAGAAGATTGGAAAACGTGGCCAAATTAATTTTAAAGGTGTTCCTTTTATGCCTATTGAAGCTATCCGAAAGCTTACTCCTCTTGAGGAATTTACTACGGTTTTCCAAGGTTATAATCGAGATGTACCTTCTCGGAAGTCTATTGATGCTTTTGATACAAAAGTGAGTACTTTTTATGAGCAACTTTCCAAAAGGGTGTCTGAGCACTCAGGTACCTTTCAATATGAGGTTAATGAGAAAGGAGCTATAGTAACTGACTATTCCCTTAACACAGATAGTCTTTTCAGACATGTTGACTTTTATCTGGCTTCTATCAAACAGGCGAATCATCTAGCTAGACGGCCGAAAGAGGGCATCGAACTCAATCGATTGCTTAGGTTAATCGAGCATGGAGAGGGAGTATATTCGGACAAGGAGCATAACCAGACACGTAAACTGGCTTCCTGGCATGGAGAGCGATTACGTCGTGGGCTAGCTTGGGACGAAATGAATGTGGCTGATACTCAATATACAGACAATTTAAACGATGTTGAACTGGCTGGACAGAATGCTAGTTATTTTGCAGGTCATTTCCTGGCAGGCAGGGTATATGATGCCAAAATTGCTCATCACAAAAGAAAACAGCACCAGGAAGATCACCTTGGAGAGGTTTCTAGAGAGGATATGCAGGCAGGATATGAACGTCTGTTGCTGGATTATGGTCCGGATATTGCTGAGCATTATGGGGGACTAGCTTTTGCAGCAGGCATGGGTGCAGGAAAGCTTGCAGGTATGGTGATGGGCGGATTGGCTATTCATAATGCTCTTACCTCCTCAGCATCTGTATCTTCAGGGATTCCGACTCCACCACCTAAAGTAGCGTTTCCTCTACCCAGCCCCCGGTTTTAAAATGAAATCTAAAACATTAATCAGTTATTGTATCATATTAGTTCTTTTTTCTAGTTTTGCCTCAGCTACTTTGGATTTTACTAGCGTGTGGTCGTTTCAAGGTAATCCTGTAACTGGCGTTCGTGCCTTGAATTTTGAGTGTACGAATGGAGCATGTAATCCACTAGGGACTAACATTTTTGATCAGACTAGTGTTTCTAATAGTATTATTGTTCCTTATACAGTTCCTGGACCTGCTAACGGCTATGGGACGTATTGGGTAGCTGATTGTTTTGTTCCACAGGGTGCTGCCTTTACTCCTACTGCAGATGGAGCTGGTTCTTTTAATTTTGATTTCACGAAGAAGAGTGCTTGTCAATCAAACATTCTTCAATTTACTGGCCCAGCGAGTGTTGTAGAAAATCAACTTGCAACGTTTACGGTCCGTGCAGATTCTGCTTTTCCTGCTTTGATTGGTGCTCCAGCAGGTATCCCTGCTGATACAGCTGTTCGGAATGCTCATTTTTCAGCAGATACTATAGTAACTTTTGATGTTATTAATGCATCAGGTTCTGTTGTATCAACACAGACAAGCAACCAGGTTATTTTACTGGATAATTCTAACACAGTAATTTTTTCTTTCACTCCGAATTTCAATCAGGCTGGCGTTTATACGGTTCGAGCGAGAACATCGGTTCCTGATTGTCAATGTTCAAGTAGTTTTTCTCTGGAGACTAGCAAAGTATTTACGATTACAGATGTTAACAGGGCTCCCGTTACTACTAGTGATGTTATTACTGTACTGGAGGATGGTTCAGTTAATGTTTCAGTATTAGCAAATGATAATGATATAGATGGCGATTCGTTACTTGTTTTTGCAATTAGTCAGGGTACAAGTGGGGTGGTTGCAAATAATGGTGGAACCGTCACCTATACTCCTAATTCCAATTTCTGTGGAAGTGATTCGTTTACCTATACTGCAACTGATGGTAACGGCGGAACAGATAGTGCATCGGTTGCTGTTTTAGTTTCTTGTGTGAACGATGCTCCTGTTTCGAATAATGATACTGCTAGTTTACTTGAGGATGGATCTGTTAGTGTAGCAGTACTTTCAAATGATATAGATGTTGATGGAGATGCGCTTAGTGTTGTGGCAATAACTCAAGGTAGTAATGGCACTGTTGCTATTCTCGGCCAAAATACTACCTATACTCCTAATTCCAATTTCTGTGGAAGTGATTCGTTTACCTATACTGCAACTGATGGTAACGGCGGAACAGATAGTGCATCGGTTGCTGTTTTAGTTTCTTGTGTGAACGATTTCCCGGTGATAGACTTCCCCTTACCGAATCAGACCTTCGTTCAGGATTCTGGGTTTCAGGATAATGTTATTGATCTCCATAGTTTTGCTAGAGATGTTGATCATGCTACGGATGAGCTTACCTTTACTATTCTTATTCAAACAGGTCAATTGATTGTGGATTGTGTAGTAGATAGTAATCGTTTTATTGATTGTACTCCTCAGACAAACCAATCAGGTTCGTCTTTTATCATTGTCCAGGTATCGGATGGTAGCTTTAACGCTACTTCGTCATTTAGTGTTGCGGTTACATCTGTTGTCGGAGGAAATGGCACGGGAGGTAACGGTAGTTCTGGCGGTGGATCAGGTAATGGTTCAATCAATGCTAGTGTTAATGCATTCGATGACGTTGCTAGTACTTTCGAAGATACCTCGGTAGCAATTACGGTGCTTTCTAACGATGTTAGTACCGGTAATGGTTCTTTATCGATACTTTCTGTATCGGCTGCTGCGAGTGGAGTTGCAAGCATAGATTCTACAAATGTCACCTATACTCCTACTCTTAATTTCTGTGGAAGTGATACTTTTACGTATGTAGCAGGTGCCGGAAATAGTAGCGATTCTGCTATGGTTTCTATAACGGTTGCTTGTGTTAATGATGCTCCTGTAGCTAGTGGAGAGAGTGCTAGTACCCTAGTTAATGTTCCGGTAACTATTAACGTTTTAGGGAATGATGATGATGTAGATGGTGACACTTTGAGTGTAGAGCTTGTTACAGGCGCTTCTTCGGGTCTTGTTTCATTGATTGGTACCAACGCAGTTTATACTCCTAATGTCGGTTTTGTGGGCGTTGATAGCTTTACTTACAGGGCTCGTGATGCTACAACATTTAGTAATACGGTTTCTGTTACCGTTACCGTTACACAGGCTAATCGAGCACCTGTTATTACTTCGTTGCCCGTTACTTTATTGCAGCAGGAAACTGATGAGTGTTGTACGCCCTATCGATATGATGTTGAAGCATTCGATCCGGATGGAGCGGTGTTGACTTTTTCATTATTGCAGGCTCCTTCGGGTATGAGGATCAATCCGGTTACAGGACTTATCACTTTAGATAATCCTCGAGACTTTGGGTCTTTTGTTGTTGTCGTTGCGGTTACGGATGGCACTTTTATTGTGACTCAGACGTTTAGTATTACTCTAGAGCGAGCACGTCTTGATATTAATCCACGTGATCGGTTCCATATTACTACTATTAGAACTAATCAGGCTGCCCATAGTGATGTGCGCCCTGGTGAGATGATCTTTGTGGATCTTGGATTTGAAAATCTGGGAAGGAGAGACACAAAACATGCTACTATTAGAGTTACAGAATATGATCTTGGAATTTCAAGAAAGTTTGGTCCGTTTAGTGGTCCTGACGTCGGAGATGCGATGAGTAATGGTGCTTCGATTAGGATTCCTGAAGATGCGAGACCGGGAGTTTATACTCTGAGAATTACGTTATCGGACACACAAGGAATTAGAAGGGTGAGGCACCGTGAATTTAGAATTGTTTAATATTCTTACAGTAATAACTGTGAAGTTGTTAAAAATAGTAACTACTTCTGTATACTCAACTACAGAAATATTTATATATGAGCTAGCCCTACAAATTAACATCATTTACCAAGGGGTATTTACAGCTCACTGTAAGCCATGAATAGGGGGGTACTAAAATGAAAGGAATGTTAAAGAAAAGTATTATGGGTTTATCGGCAATAGCAATGTTGTTTTTGTTCTCAGTTATGGTGTCTGCAGCATGTAGCGGCAGCTGTGGAACATCGCAAGGTAGCACGTTTACGTTGACCAAATTAGATATTGAGGTTAATGATGTAGATTTAGCAACAGCATCAACTTCTCAGAAAGAACTTTTAAAAGAGGACGAGCTTGATGTGCTAGTTGTATTTCAGGCAAACACCAACCTTCAGGATGTTGTGATTGTAGCTGAATTAACTGGTTACGATAAGAGTGACAAAGTAAAGATTAGTGATGAGTCAGACACATTTGATGTATCAAATGGGACTGTTTATGATAAGAGATTGGAACTTGAACTTCCTACTCGATTTGAACAGGGACAGTATTCTTTGAAAGTTCGTATTGAAACTAAAACCGATACGTTCACACAAACCTACCCTGTCTTTATTGATGCTGAGGAGCACTCAATTGAGATTAGAGATGTTGTTTTAAGTCCTGCTGATGAAGTACGAGCAGGAAGAGCATTACTTATAAGCGCTCGAATTAAAAATCGTGGAGAAAACGATGAAGAAGACATCAAAGTTACCGCAAGTATTCCTGCATTAGGAGTACGAGGAACAGACTTCATTGATGAACTCGATTCAGAAGACTGCACAGGAAGCAGTTGTGACGATAGTATTACGTCAGAGGAAATCTACTTAAGAATTCCAGACTGTGCTGAACCTGGTGAATACACTGTGGCAGTAACTGTTGAATTTGACGATGGAGACGACGAAGTAACTCAGACCGGTAAGATCCGAGTTGTTGAATCCGACCTTTGCCCATTACATGGTGGAAGTAGCTCATCTAGCTCATCTGGAAGTCCAACAGGTAAAACCGTTATTACGATTGGACCTGAATCTCAGAGTGTAGCAAAAGGAGCTACCGCAAACTACCCATTAACACTATCTAACGAAGGAAGTTCTTCAAGAACTTACAGCGTTGAGGTTAGTGCACCTTGGGCTAATGTGGCAATCTTACCTAGCAACGTTATTGTTGTAGGAGCTGGAGAATCAAAAGCTGCTTTCATCGGTGTATCTCCAAGCGGAGATGCAAGCGGAGAACAGCTGTTCTCAGTTACCGTTAAGAGTGGCGATTCAGTTTTGAAGCAAGTACCTTTGAAGGCAACTGTAACAGGACAAAGCTACTCACCTATGGGTAAAGCTAAGAAGGCTCTTGAAGTAGGGATTGTTGTTTTCGTTGTGTTGTTAGTCATCCTAGGGCTTATCATCGGCTTTAACAAGCTGAAGGGAGGCGAGGACGATAAAGGCAAGGAAGACGACGAGGCTTATTACTAAGCCAACCTTTTTTTCTTTTTCTTTTTCTTTTTCTCTTAACTACGACCGCCTCTATCGGAGGGATATAGATGTTATCGAAAATCATACTACTAACTACTAGCATACTTGTCTTTTTGCTCATTTTGCCCATGGTATTTGGGGCTGTAGGTATTGAGCTGGGCGATGCGCTATACAATACAGATATTGTTCGAGCTACTGATTTTGCGAACCATGTCGGAGGATACAGCGCTTGTCTTACCGATCAGGTAACGGTTCCTTTGAGGATTACCAATTCTAATAGTTTTAGCGAACTCTATACGTTTCGTGCGGATGATTCACAGGTTTTTTTTTCTAGCAAGCAGGCAGCTTTGAAGAGCAAACAATCTGGAATTATTACTCTTACGCTACCTAAAAGTTCATTTTCTGCGGTTAACACTACGGTGACTGTTACCGTAGCTAGCAGGGTGGAGGCAGTTTCGCGTAGTTTTGGATTAGTTATTTCTTATGAGGACTGTTTTGGGTATGCAGTGGAAATAGTTACTGAGGAGCCTAGTTATTGTGCTTGTGAATTTGTACAGATTGCAGGTGAGATTATCAATGAGGGGGATAGGGCTGACAGTTATTTGGTTTCTTTTAATGCCGATTTGTTACTTTCTTCTTTAGTTGCAGATACTATAGATCTTGAACCTACCGAGTCATTTCCTTTTTTTTTAGAAGGGAGTATACCTTGTACACAGAAGGATGATCTTTTCTTTGCTGTAGAGGTTACTTCCGGTGGGTCTGGTGTTAGTGAGGTTCTTTCTAGAGAGTATGAGGTGCAAGATTTTTCTAGCTGTTACGATACTCGAATTGCAGCGATGGATGTTTTGGTTGATTATTCTGGTACAGAGGTTTCGATAAAGGTTTCTAATAAGGGATTGCGTTCCGCTAGTTATATGTTGACTCTTGAGGGGATTGAATGGTATGTTTCGAGCTTAGATGCGTTTACGCTTGCAGCCGGACAGTCTAAAATTATTACTTTGTATTTGCGCCCAGATGCTTCTGTGGAGGAGGGAGAGTATGTTGCAACATTGCTTTTGCAGAGTGATGTGTTTGATGCTGAGCGCGATATTACTATTGTTGTTAAGGAAAAGTCTCGTATTGCAGAGCTTGTTTCTTTCTATGCCTCATTTTTACGTTATTATTGGATATTAGTAGTAGTTGGTTTGTTGTTAGTCTGGGGAGTCTCTAGTTTGTTTAAGCGAACCTCTAACGAGTCTATGACTCTTGAGGAGAAGAAGGTTAAGCGTAAATGGGGCGTATTGGTTGTTGGATACTTTATTTTAGCAATCGCAGTCTTACTTGGATTTATTGGCGTGGTTGTTTTTTATTTTGTAAATCGTTCTGGTGCTGAAACTATTTTGCCTACACCTACCTCTTTTGTTATCAATCTCTTGGTTGTTGGATTGATCATTGTAGTTATATTGCCCCTCATTTTGCGATTTAGGAAAAAAAAGAAAGTTGAGAAAAAGGTTGCAGTTAAAGAAGTGGTTGTTGAGAAAAAAGTTGCTAAGAAAGTTGTAAAGGAAACTCCTAAGAAGCGTAAAAAGTTTGGTGACTGGATATTGGTCGTTTCTGTTTTAATTGTTATTGTTGTAGCAATTGCATTATTTGAATTACTCCGAGCTCATACGATACCTGCTTTGAATGACTTTTTCTTATTGTATTATTCCTACATGGTTGCAGGTGTAGCAATTCTTGCGTTGCTGATGTTTGTTCTTATTTCTGAAGATAGAATTCGGAAATCGAAGAAAAAGTGATTTCTTAGTATACATACAAAAGTGGGGACGCCTTGATCTGCAACCTAAGGGTTTCACCCTATAGGAACCCGTACCAGGTACCTTTGCTTCGCAAAGATACGAAAGAAAAAAAGTGGGGACGCCAGGATTTGAACCCGGATCTAAGGCTTTCTTCGGAAGGTCAGTCATCGCTTGCGCTCTTCTCTCCAGTTACTGGAGGCCCCTATACTAACCAAGTTATACTACGTCCCCGTAGAATAATTTAGAACTGTTGCTTTTATTTAAACCTTATGCTATCGCCTACAGACGATTGGGATTGTTTAATTGTGTTTTTAGGTAGCTCTAGGATGTACTGTGCTTTTTCTTTAGAGGTGTAGGAGGTGAAGGGTTTGAAGTTTTCTTTTAGCTCTACGATTTTTTTGTCTTTGTTAAGGAAGATAACATCGATGGGATAGAAGACGAAGAGCATGTGCAGCGATTGTGTTTTTTCTTGGTTGAATGGAAAGATTAGTGCTCGGTGTTTATGTTGTTTAGTGAACATTAATCCTTTTGTTTTCTCAAATAGGGAGGATGCGTAGGCTACGGTGTTTGTTAGCGAGGTATTCTTGGTGGTGTTGTGAAGCATAGCTTTGGCTAGAGTATAAGGTTCTTAAATCTTGCCTAATATCGATAGTATTCTGGTTTGAAGGGGCCTTCGACCTTGACATTAATGTAATCTGCTTGCTTTTTGCTTAGGGTTGAGAGCTTTGCCCCTAGTTTTTCTAGATGCAATCTTGCTACCTCTTCATCAAGTTCTTTGGGTAGGACGAAGACTCCTATTTCATGATCTTTTTCCCAGAGATCTATTTGCGCTAGGACTTGGTTGGTGAACGAATTGCTCATTACGAAGCTTGGGTGGCCTGTAGCGCAGGATAGATTTACTAATCTTCCTTGTGCTAGTAAGTAGATTGAGTGTCCGTCTTCAAACGTATAGCGATCTACAGGACATTCGCTGCCTTTGATTTCTTCTTTCTTTACTCCTGGCCATTTTTCTAGTTCTGCGACCTGAATTTCGTTATCGAAGTGACCGATGTTACATACGATAGCTTGATCTTTCATCTTGCTTATGTGTTGCGCAGTTATGATATCGCAGTTTCCGGTTGCGGTCACATAGATATCTGCCTCTGGCAGCGCATCTTCAACAGTAGTTACTTGATAGCCTGCCATACATGCTTGTAATGCACAGATAGGATCTACCTCTGAAACCATGACACGTGCTTTTTCGTTGCTCATTGCTTCTGCACATCCTTTTCCGACGTCACCAAAGCCACATATCATTACGGTTTTTCCTGAAATAAGGACATCCATTGCTCGTTTAATTCCATCTGTAAGTGAATGTCGACAGCCGTAGATGTTATCGAATTTTGATTTTGTTACAGAATCGTTTACGTTCATTGCTGGAAAGAGAAGTTCTTTCTTTTCAAGCATCTGATGGAGTCTGTGGACACCAGTAGTTGTTTCTTCTGAAACACCTTTCATTTTTTTTGCTACTTCAGTCCATCTTTGTGGTGAAGCTTGGTGAATTTCTTTTAGAATCTTCATGAGTTCCTGAACGTCTTGGACTTCTTCTGAATAGTCTTGGTCTAGAATGGCTGGATCTTTCTCGATGTTTACTCCTTTGTGGATCATCATGGTAGCGTCTCCGCCATCATCTACAATTAAGTCTGGACCTGCACCATTACCAAAGTCTATTGCCTTTTCCGTACATCGCCAGTACTCTTCAAGTGTTTCTCCTTTCCAGGCGAACACAGGTACTCCTGATTTTGCTATTGCTGCAGCCGCATGATCTTGTGTTGAGAAGATGTTACAGGATGCCCATCTCACGTTTGCTCCTAACGCTACTAGTGTTTCGATAAGAACTGCGGTTTGAATAGTCATGTGGAGACTGCCCATTATATTTGCGCCTTTGAGGGGTTGTTTCTCTTGGTGTTTAGCTCGTACTGCCATTAATCCAGGCATTTCTTTTTCTGCTATGTCTAATTCCTTCCTCCCAAATTCTGCTAGTTTGATATCTTTGATCCAGTAGTTTTCTGTTTTTTCCATTGTGTATACCTCGAGGTCTTTTATGAGGATAATATTGTTCAATTTATATACTTTTTTAGTATTTTAGTCTATTTTGTCTGCTTTTTTACCTATTTTATGGACAAATATAGTACTATTTATATATTAGTTGGATATTCTATTGTTATGGATTTAGATAAGAAGTCTTCCTTGATTCTTTCTGTGTTGAAATCAGATGGTCGTGCTTCGATTCGAGATGTAGCTAAAAGAACTCGCTTACGTCCTAGTACGGTTCACCAACGTATAAAGAAGCTGCAGAAGGACGGTGTTATTGAGCGTTTTACGGTGAAGCTGGACGATGCTCAGATTGGGGAAAGTTTAGTTGTGATTATGCTTGTAAAAACAAAGCCAGGTGTGATGTTGGATAAGGCATTCACTTCGGATGCGGTGAAGTCAGTGTATGGTGTTACGGGAGAATATGACTTGATGGTGAAGTTGAAATTTAAGGATGTTATTGAGTTTAATGATTTTGTCTTACATTTTAGAAAGCAGGAGGAAGTCGAGAGTACGTTGACGATGGTCGCAACGGCTACGATTAAAGAGAGTATTTAATGTTATATCTGCCGGGATGGTCTACCACACCCCCATGTTGGTTCTTTCATCCCGGCGCTTATCTTTCTCCAAAGATTGCTGTTCCAAGACGTACTTGTGTTGCGCCTTCTTCGATTGCAATGGTGTAGGAGTGCGACATTCCCATTGAGAGTGTTTTCATTTCTACATCGTTTATTGCTAGGGATTTTATTTCATCGAAGATTTTTTTGGTTGCTTTGAAATAGGGTCTTGATTGTTCTGGGTCTTTATTATGGGGGGCCATTGTCATGAGGCCTTGGATTTTGATGTTGTTTAGTTTGGAGATTATGGTAATCAGTTTAGTTGCTTGTTCTGGAGGGATACCTGTTTTGTTTTTTTCATTTCCAGAATTTATTTCAATAAGAATAGGCATTATTTTGTTTATTGTTTTGCACTGTTTATCGATTTCTTTGGCTAGTTTTTGTGAATCTACAGTTTCGATGATATCGAAGAGTTGTACTGCTGTTTTTACTTTATTGGTTTGGAGATGACCTATAAGATGGAGTGTTGCTAGGCCTTGGAGATTTTTGTTTAGTGCTTCTTTGACATAGTTTTCTCCTATATGAGTTATGCCTGCAGCTATTGCTTGCCTTATTTCTTGAGAAGTTCTTTTTTTTGTAGCTGCTACTAGTGTTATTTTTGAAGTGAGTTGGTATTGGATATTGACAATGTTTTCTTTGATAGTCATTAGAATTTCCTGAGTTCAACGAATTCGTTATAGCGTGTATCTATGTCTTCTTGAGTAATGGTTTTTAATTTGTTTAAGGAAAAGTCTTCAGCATTAAATGAGGCGATGGCTGATGCTTGGATGATTGCCTTTCGCATGTTTTCTTCAGAGTGATCATTTGTTTTTGCTAGATAGCCCAGAAGTGCTCCTCCAAAGGCGTCTCCGCACCCGGTTGGATCCTTAATTTCTTCAAGTGGATAGCCGGGAGCATTGAAATTACTTTTTTCGGTGAATAGAAGTGCTCCATGTTCTCCTTTTTTGATGATGACTGCGGATGGTCCTAGAGTCAGTGCTTGTTTTGCAGCTTTTACTAGGCTAGTAGTTTCGAAGAGTTGTCTTGCTTCTGCATCATTGAGGAGCAGGATGTTTGTTTTTTTGATGACGTCTAGGACACTTTGTTTATTGCTCTCTATCCAGAAGTTCATGGTGTCGGTGATTACTAGTTTAGGTGATTCTAGTTGATTAAGAATTGATAATTGGACTACAGGATCGATGTTTGCTAGGAAGAGATACTCTGCTTTTTTGTATTGGTCTGGAACAACTGGCTTGAATGTTTCAAGTGAATTTAATTCTGTTTTGAGTGTTTTAGCTTCATTCATATCGAATTCGTATGAACCTTCCCAGTGAAATGTTTTGCCTTCTTTTTTAACTCCCTCTAGATTGATCTTTCGCTCTTGTAGCAGTTTCCAGTGTTCCTCTGAGAAATCTTCTCCCACAACAGAGATGATGCTTGGCAAAACGTAAAAGGATGCTGAGTATGCTGCATAGCTTGCAGATCCCCCCAATACTCTATCTACTTTACCAAAGGGAGTCTCTATAGTATCGGTTGCAATTGTGCCTCCAATGAGAACGTTATTCATTTTAGCGGAGCATGTCTTCAATGGGTTTTGCTTTTTCGGCCTTAGGCTTACTTGATGCTTGCTTTGCGGCAGCTTCAAGATCTACTCCTAATTCTTTTAGACCCTGGATGTGCATTTGCATTAATTGTTCTACAATTTGGAGAATTCTAGCTAGTTCTTCTCGTTCTTTAGCTAGAGTTGAAAGAGATCCTTTATGAAATCCTATTTGTTCTTCTTTACTTGTTGTTGGAGCTTGTGCTTTTTTTCCCATGGTACATCACCTAGTTACTGTGTTGTTTATTGTTTTAAAAACATTGTTGTTTTACCTTACCACCCTTTCAATAAATTCAAGAATATCTTTTGCTACCTGTGCTGTTTTGTTTCCTGTCGTAAGTACATGGTCACCTTCAGGGTAGAGGAGGAGTTCCTTTTTTTCTGAGCCGATATTGTCCAGGATGTACTTTGCGCTCGATGGTTCAACACGTTTATCTTCTGCCGATTGTATGATGAGGAGAGGAGTTGTTATTTTAGATAGGATTTTTTTTGATTCTTTGATTAGTGCTGCAAGTTGGGCTACGCTTTTTGTAGGGATTGTGGCGTAGTAATATGGCTTTTCATGATCCTCTAATTCTCTGTCTGATTTTTTTTGAAGATATTTGAATATCTTGGTGTACATGATTCGTTTATCAAAGAAGGTGATGGGGGCGTTAATGGTGATGACTCCGTCTGTTTTGTGAGTATGTGCTGCCATTAATGAGAGGGTTGCTCCCGTTGAAACTCCTGAAACGAAAACATGTTCACAGGATTGTTGTAATCCTTGCAAGGGTATGTTTAGTGAGTCTATCCAGTCTTCCTTGGTGGATTCACCTAGATCTTCGCTCGTTGTTCCATGACCGGTAAGTCTTGTTCCATATACCGTTAGTCCCTCTTCGTGAAGGATTTTGGCTAGCATCTGGAGTTCATAGGGAGATGCTGCGAAACCGTGAGTTAATAGGATGCACTCAGTTGCATTCTTGTTTTCTAGCAGAAAGGGGTAGTTGCCCTCTCTTGTTTGATCAGTTTCTGCTTTTTTGATATCTAGTGCGAAGTAATCTGCTAGTGTGGTGTCATCAGAAAGGGAGAGTTGTTGTAGGGATGTTTCGATATTAGGATAGGATCTTGGTTCTTTTATGGTGCACCCTACTAGGAGTAGGAGTGTTATGATAGATAGCCACTTCTTCATTTACCGATTTTAGGAGTTTTTGTATATATGCTTTTGCTTTTCTGAGTGGAGGGTAATCCAAAAGGTAGCGAAAACCAACAGACAACATATCGGTTTTCTGGACCTTTTGTATCCTCTGAATCCAAAAGGTAGCGAAAACCAACAGACAACACTATCGGTTTTCTGGACCTTTTGTATCCTCTGAATCCAAAAGGTAGCGAAAACCAACAGACAACACTATC
>JAQBWB010000011.1 GCA_027623355.1 Nanobdellota archaeon
TTGTCGGTTTGTTGTCTTTTCTGAAAGGCTTCGCGAATTGGCGCTAACATAGGATTTCTATGCGGCCGAGCTAAGAACTCAGCTTCACCAGAGAAACATAAATAGCCTGCTCCATCGAGTCATCGTCAATGATAGCTAAGAGAGCATCGTCTTTATCTCCACGTATCCGATAAAGATAATTCAGTCCTCGAGATAAATCTGCCAAACCCTCTTTAAAATTAGAGGCAAAATGACGAACTAAACCCCTTGGGTCATGAAGGTCATGAATTTGTTTTTCAGTAAGTGCTTGCTCTTCTAAGGTGTGAATCTCAGCTGCACGATCAGGAGTATAAACGAGTCGAATCCATTTCTTTTAGAATAGGCATCAGTAAGGGAATCTTCTCTGATATCAAAAAGATCTATGAGTCTACCTGTAAGATGCCCTCCTTATTGCTTTGAATCATAATATGCAAAAACAGGACCTGGGTCAGGCGAAGAAGGTGAGTTCATAACCAAGAAGACTCAAATCAACTTTAAAAAAATAACTATTCATACTCAATAGTAGCAGGCGGTTTCTGAGTGATATCGTAGACAACCCGATTCACACTTTCAACCTCATTCACAATCCTATTAGATACGCGCTCCAAAAAAGCAGCTGGCAACTTAGCCCAGTCAGCAGTCATAGCATCTCTCGATGTTACAGCGCGTAAAACAACCATATACTCATACGTTCGCGCATCCCCCATCACCCCAACCGATTTAACCGGTAATAATGCAACAAAAGCCTGCCAAACCTGATCATAATAGCCCTGCTTCTTCAATTCAGAAATAAAAATAAAGTCAGCTTCCTGAACCAACCGAATCTTACGTGGAGTAATCTCGCCTAATATTCTAATTGCAAGTCCCGGTCCCGGAAACGGATGCCTACCGATTAACTCACTAGCAACACCAATCTCTTTGCCCAAGACCCGAACATCATCCTTATACAAATCTCGTAAAGGTTCAATCACTTTTAATTTCATTTTATCTGGCAACGTCAAATTGTGATGACTTTTAATTTTCGAAGCAGTCTTTGAAGATTGTGCCGATTCAATCCTATCTGGATAAATAGTGCCCTGCCCTAAAAACGAAATAGCTGGAAATTTTCTCTCCAACTCTTTAACCTTTCTCTCAAAGACATCAATAAAGGTATGACCAATAATCTTTCTTTTCTTTTCAGGATCCGATACTCCTCGCAACCGCTTCAAAAAAAGAGCAGAGGCATCAACCATGTGAAAATGTTTGAAATCTAATTCCGAGAAATAGCCTTTAACTTCTTCGGCCTCACCCTTACGGATCAAACCGGTATCAACAAATACACAGTGTAAGTTATCACCAATCGCCTCATGTAATAGGGTAGCAGCCACAGTACTATCAACCCCTCCAGAAGCACCCATGATAACACTCTCACTTCCAACCGTACCCTTAATCTCTCGAATCAATTTCTGTGCAAAATCCTTAATCACAAAATCCTTTTTGCATTTACAAATATCAAAAACAAAGTTACGCAATATGGATTCTCCAGACAACGTATGCGCAACCTCAGGATGAAACTGTACCCCATACAACTTAGCGCGAATATTCTCAACAGCAGCATACGGACAGTCCTCAGTCTTACCCAAAACAGAAAAATCAGTTGGCAGACCCTCAACCTGATCACCGTGCGACATCCACACCTGTTCGTTTTTCTTCAATCCTTTTAACAAACTACCTTGTTTAACCACAGTAACCCTCTTATTCCCATATTCCTTAATGCGTCTAGCAACAACCTCGCCAAAGACCTTACCCATTAGCTGCATACCATAACAAATGCCAAGAGTAGGAATCCCTAAAGAAAAGAGCTTAGCATCAATTTGCGGAGCACCTTTATCATAAACAGAGGAAGGACCGCCAGATAAAATAATACCCCTAGGTTTCATGTTCTTAATCCTATCCAAAGAAACATCATACGGTAAAATCTCAGAATACACCCCCAAACTACGAACACGTTTCGCTATCAAGTGACAAGTCTGCCCACCAAAATTCAATACTATTATCATCGTTATGTGCAAATACTTTTCAGCTTCTCTTCACCCAAAGCCTTCTGAATCTCCATGGCTATCCTCTCGCCATAACTCATGCTATCCATGTACAAGTACCCCGAATAAGGCGTCGATGCAGTTCCTGGACTCCCCGGAATCCGTAATGAAACATCAAAAATAACAATCTCCTCTTTACCTTTTTCCGCAACCACAGCTCCCTGCAAAGCAAAAGGTCCAATGATTCCGCCGACCTCCTTTTTGCAAACTGCAACAAACTTCTCACCAGCATCAAAAGCCTTCTCGAGTAAGCTTTCCTTAATCGTAACCGCAATATGTCCTGTCTCAATTAATTTAGGACGTTCTTTCTCCAACACCAGCAACTGTTCATCCGCGGGCAATCTCAAAAAACCATCTAAGTTAGTTTGGCGACGAGTATCAGTCCCCATCAACTCAAGAGATTCAGTTAAAGGAGAATAAAAGTAATTAAAATTAACATGTGCACCTAAAACATACTCCTCGATTACCGCCTTCTTCAATCCATCAGCAGTAATCGTCTTAGAATCAAGCAACTCCTTCGATTTAACTTCATAAGACTCAGGACTATTACAAAAAAAGAACGCTCGTTCATAACCACGTTCAGCCTCATTAACCTTTACAATAGCAAGTCTATCGATATCCGAAGCCCCCTTAAAGATCTTAGGAATACGAATACCTGCTTTCTTAAGTAAATAGTATTGGTTCTTCGGGACATCTCTCTCCTCTAACTTAACAAGGGAACGAGAACCATAAATAGGCACTTTAAAGTCCTTCTCAATTTTCTCAAAATCGCAGTACACCCAAAAATATCGGTTATGTACAAAAATGGTATTTAATGATCGTAACTTATCCTGAACCTCTTTCTTAGTAATATCAGAAAACTTGTCCACCAAGATAACTTCATCAACTATTCCTTTTTCACCATCCGATTTGTAATACTGACTGTAAGTCTTATCTCTACCCCGCTCACAAACCGCTACCGTTCTAAAACCTTGCTTCTTAGCTCCTCGACACACATCTAAAGCCGAGTGACCACCTAATACTCCAATAGAAAGTGCAGAATGATCGTATTCCTCTAACACTTTGGCTATCTCTTTCATCGTAATTCCTTTACTCCAAAACTTCTTTAAGTTTATCATCTTTAAGTGCGTTCTTAATCTCGCGTGCAATTCTTCTTCCAGTCGACATAGGCTCATCGTACCGTAACCACGAATAAGGACTGCCATGAATATACGGATTCGTTCCAGCAACTATTCTAGCCGAAATTTCAAAGACATATATCACCCCTTCAGGTGTAATCACACATTCTAAACAAAAAGGACCGTATAAACCACGGCCAGCGATCTTCTTACTAATCTTAACCACATTCTCCCCCATCTCTAAAAAACGAGGTAGGTACGATTCACGAACAACAACGGGAATATTACCTACAATCAAATAAGAGGGATCAATCTGCTCCTCGGGCAACGCCATCTGATCTCTAGCAGAGATTCTGCCAATACTGTCCACATTACTTTCATAGCGCTTATCGAAGCCCATAATCTCGGTCTCTCCCGTAAGAGGACTATGAAAATAGTGGGCATACATGTGAACCCCGAGAATGTATTCTTGAATCGTATACTCTTTACCCTCATGATTTTTAATTTTTTTCTCAAAATCAGCAGTATTCTTAGCCAAGAAATATCCTCTTCCGCCGCCAGCGCCATGAAACTTGACAATAACCGGACGATCAATATCTGAAGGCTTAGAAAATATTAAGGGCAGCTTCAGTCCAGCAGCCTCCAACCATTTCTTCTCCTTATTTCGGTCAGATTCATGTTCAAGAATGCTCTTAGTACCAAAATAAGGAATCTTTAATTTCTCAATATTTGCAGGGCCTATGTACGCAATAAAAGAGGCGTGAGGAATAATAATCACATTATCCTTAATCAGCTTATCCTGAATCTTAAGCAAATCCATATAATCAGAAACCGTAATAATCTTGTCAGCAACGCCAAACTGTTTGTAAACCTTCTCAGTACCCTTTTTACAAATAGCTAAGGTCTTAAAACCTTCATCTTGCGCCCCTTTCAATATCTGTAATGCAGAATGTGATCCTAATGTGGCAATTGTCCACTTTGAACTGTGTGTCACCATAGAAAAAGAACGAGAGGGTTGTTTAAATACTTTGTGTAATTTCACTCAGAGTAGGTGATTTAAGAGCAGTTTTGCAACCTCTCTTTTACTTCCAGAAAAATCAACAGTTGCACCATCTTTACCCACAACCATAACCGAAATATCATCTGAACCAAAAACAACCTTCTTCCCTACATCATTAGCAACAATAAAATCAGCCCGAGCACTCCTTAACAAATCAGTTGCACGCTCCTTTAACACCTCATCCATTACATCATGCTCAGCCTTAAAGCCAACAAGCACCATGCTAGAATTCAAATCACGCAGTTTCTCAAGAATTTTTGTAGTGGGACTTAATTCCAAAGCAAGATCACTACCAGACTTAATCTTCACTTCACTTTTACCTTTAACAAAGAAATCAGATACGGCAGCAGCGTGAATAACAATATCCATCTCAGAAATATGCTCAGTAATTGCATCAGATAATTCAGAAACGCTAGAAATCTCAATATCTTTTACTCCGTGTGCATCAACCTCAGTCTTACCTCGAATCAACGTAACCTCTGCACCCATTCCACGAGCTACTTCAGCAATCGCAATACCCATCTTCCCAGAACTTTTGTTAGTAAGATAGCGAATCGGATCAATTTCCTCGATAGTAGCACCAGCCGTAACAAGAACGTTCTTCCCATTCAATCTATCCATACTAGAAAAAACAGAATCAATCTCCTTTTCAATAAACATTAAATCAGCAAGTCTACCTTTACCTTCCCATCCACAAGCGAGCATACCCTCATCAGGTTCAACAATCAGATATCCCGAATCCTTCAACCGACCAACATTAGCCTGCACAATAGGATGCTCCCACATATTAACATTCATCGCCGGACATACCAACACCGGGGCCTTAGTAGCAAGAACAGAAGTAGACAACAAATCATCTGCAAAACCATTAGACAATTTAGCAATAACATTTGCAGTAGCCGGAGCAATAACAAAAAGATCAGCACTATCTGCCAACTCAATATGTCTCATCCACTTTTCAGACCTATACTTTGAAGCATCCCAACCCTTCTCAAACACGTTAATGTGAATCTCCTTTCCAAGAACCTTCTCAAACTCCTCCTGTTCAACAAGCTTCAACGTCCCCTCAGTTGCAATAACTTCAAGATCATAACGAGACTTCAAGCTACCAATTAAATCCAAAATCTTGTAGCAAGCAATGCTGCTGCACACCCCTAATACGATCTTCTTCATGCAGCGAGAAAGCCTAACTTTCTATAATAAGGTTACTTTTTATTCCAAATGATGATCTTCTAACTCGTCATCATGATCAATCAATTTCATAATCTCTTTAGAAGCTAATGTAACACGACTAGTTCTAAGTTGAACCTTCCCCTTAACAACAGAAACAACAATATTTTTCTCCCACTTCTTCAACGTCTTAGGATAATCCGTTCGAATATGGGCTCGCCGTGTCTCCTTTCTAAAGGAGGCAGCCTTGATGATCATCTCGCTCGCAACCACCATGTTCTGCACATCTAATGCTGCAATTAACTTCTCGTTCATCTTCAATCCACCACTAACCTTCATTTTCATTCCACGACATCTTTCAAGTGCCTTCAAACCCTTCTTCAACCCAGCACCATTACGAACAACACCTACATGGCGCCACATAAGCTCTTGTAATTTTTTTTTCTCCACAACCGGATCAATCCCGCGAGTAACATGAAACCTATCCATAAGCCGAGTGCTCTCAGCATAAACCTGCTTTTCATCTAAGGGTGTCCAAGTAGTAGAACGCAAAGCCCTAACAATTGATTTACCAGTAAGTTTACCAAAAACGATAATCTCGGCTAAAGAATTACCTCCTAACCGATTGCCCCCATGCACTCCCGATGTAACTTCGCCTATCGCATACAAACCAGGAACCTTAGTTCTACCCGTTGAATGATCAATTTTGATACCACCCATCGAATAATGAGCCGTAGGACCAACCTCCATTTTAGAAATAGAAATATCAACACCAGCAAACGTCTTCAACTGACGAAACATCTTCGGCAATCTATTAAGAATATATGATTTCGGCTTATGGGAAATATCCAACCACACTCCGCCATGTTTAGTAGCCCGACCAGCCTGAACCTCCTTGAATATCGAAATAGCAACAATATCGCGAGCCGATAAATCCATACGAAGTGGATCATATTTTTTCATAAACCGCTCGCCTTTAGAATTGGTCAAAATACCTCCCTCGCCACGCACAGCCTCCGTAACGAGAGTGCCGGCATGCTCCAAAGGCCACACCATCCCCGTAGGGTGAAATTGAAACAGCTCCATATCCATAAATTCTGCACCAGCCTTTGATGCTAAATAAATCCCATCACCAGTATTCTCCCAAAAACGACTACTACTTCTTTTAAACATTCGTGAATGCCCACCAGTACACAACACAACAATCTTAGAATGGTATCGAACCAATTCACCCTTAACCATATCGATACCTAAGGCACCATTCACCTTGCCTTTATTCTTCAATAAAGAAAAAATATAAATGTTGCTCTGAAAAGTAATTTTCCTTTTCAAAGTTTGTCGAACAAGCGTGTTTAATATCGCAAGACCAGTCTGATCTCCAGAAAAACAAGCACGTCTGTAGGTAGCAGCCCCAAAAAAACGTTGAGTCATCCTACCATTTTTCTCTTTGTGAAATTGGGCACCCCATTTTTGCAATTCTCTAACAGCATCAGGTGCGTTCTTACATAATAACTCAACAGCCTTAGCATCATTGAGCATCCCGCCATCCTTAATCGTGTCAGCAGCATGTAATTGCCAGCTATCTTCAGGATCAAACGTTCCAAGAGCAGCATTAATACCTCCTGTAGCGAGAATCGTGTGTGCATCTCTTTGTTTGCACTTACCAACAACAATACAATCAACCTTCTTATCGTGCAACTCTATAGCACAGCGTAATCCAGCTCCTCCTGAGCCTACAATCAGAACATCAGTCTTTTCTTCGCGAATACTTTTCACCTAAGCCAAATCTACATTTCAACCTTAAATAACTTACGCTTAACATCAAAAATAAATTATTGCTTATAGCGGTTCTTCCTATAGCCAATTTTGATAACATTGATTACTTTCTCTTGGGTACTAACCAACAAGATAGCCCTATAATCTCCAATCCTTAACTTCCATAAAGGGCTTCCTTTTAATCGCTCAATATAACGAAGAGTATCATCCTGGATAAGCATAATCTTTCGAAGAATAGTTTCAATGATCTCTGCAGATAATTTCTTGAGGTCTTTCTTTGCGCGTGGCTGGATAACAATGTTCATAACGAAATACCAAACTCCTTAGCAACGTCTTCAAGAGGTTGCCCCTTACCCTGCTTTACTTCTTGTAGTCCTTTTTTAATATCCTCAATCGCAGAATCGGTTAATTCCCCTTCCTCAATATCATCAAGAACTTTATTAATAATTTCATCATAGCTTTCCTTAGAACCTTCTTTAAAATACTTTAATCGATCTAATGTCTCGTTTTTTACCTGTATAGTAGTCGGCATAATATCACCAGGTATATAGTAGCTATAGCGACTATATACATTTTTCGTAGCGTGTTTAACAAACATTTAAGTATCCAAAAAAATAAGAGCTACTATGGACATCTACACCCAGAGCATCAAACTCCATAAAGCAAAAGGAGGAGTATTAGAAATAAAAAGTAAAGTAAAGATTAGAAACCATAAAGATCTCTCATTAGCCTACACTCCAGGCGTTGCAGCAGTATCAATTGCCATTGCGAAAAACAAGAAAAAAGCAAAAACCCTAACCTTCAAGAAAAATTCAGTCGCAATCATCTCGGATGGCTCTGCAGTCCTAGGATTAGGAAACATCGGACCAGAAGCATCGCTACCCGTACTAGAGGGAAAAGCAATCCTCTTCAAAGAATATGCAAACATCGATGCAATACCTCTAGCGATTCACACAAATAAAGTAAAAGAAATTGTAGATATCGTAAAAAAGCTAGAACCTACATTTGGAGGCATCAATCTAGAAGATATCTCGGCACCAAGATGCTTCGAAATAGAACAACAACTACAACATATCGGCATCCCCGTCTTCCATGACGACCAGCACGCAACAGCAATCGTAGTGTTAGCTGCACTCCTCAACGCATCAAAAGTAATCAAGAAGCCACTAGACCAATGTAAAATCGTCATCAACGGTGCAGGCGCAGCCGGAACAGCAATAGCAAAAATCCTAAAATGTATCGGCTACAGCAAAAAAACCTGCATCCCCGTTAAAGAATTAATAGTGGTAGATAGAAAAGGCATCATCTACAAAGGCAGAAAGGGACTAAACAAACCAAAACAACTACTAGCAAGAATCACAAACAAACATCACATGCAAGGCGACCTAGAACATGCACTCTATAATGCAGACATCTTTGTTGGAGTGAGCAAAGGCAATCTTCTAAAGAAGAAGCATCTACAAGCAATGCACGATAAACCCGTAATCCTAGCATTAGCAAATCCCACTCCAGAAATAGATCCTAAAAAAGCAAAAGCATACGGAGCAGCAATTATCGCTACAGGAAGATCTGATTACCCTAACCAGGTAAACAACGTCCTAGCCTTCCCAGGAGTCTTTAGAGGCGCTCTAGATGCAAATGCTCCAAGAATAACAAATGACATGAAAATAGCAGCAGCCCATGCGCTAGCAGCTACAATAAAGAAGCCAACCAAAAATCACATTCTACCCAATGTTCTAGACAAAAAAATTGCAAAGAAAGTTGCAAAAGCAGTTAAAAACGCAGCATAAGTTTGTTACAGTTTGTTACTATTAAATAGTAATTTAATGCAAACCTTTAAAAAGAGGTAATAAACAGTAATATGACAATTCAGATAGATAGACGCAGAGATGTTTTGGAAAATGATCTACTAGGATTAGATGACCTAGAAAGCATAACAATAGAAGAGTTCGATGCAGAAGCAGAGACAAAAAATTTTGGAAGTAAGAAGATCACAAAAGGTATCCAATTCAGAGATAGTAAGGAATTTATTCAAGGGATACTACAAATCTGAAGAACATAAAGCTACAAACCTCTATGGCTCCCTCACTAGGACGGATGCAGTCCAAAGTAAGACTAGGACTCTTAACGGAAAACACTATTCTACTGTGGACGAAGTGATCCATGCCGCAACCTATCTACTCCGAGACGAAACATCATTAGATAAGGTAAACCTATGCGATGATGCAATAAACCTCTACCAAACAATTGACATCATCGGCAAACATGAAAAATTTTACAAAGATAAATATAATTGGCAAATAAAAAACTATGAAAAATCACACAACCCATCTGAAACTCTGCTCTATACACAATCACAAGCTAGAAAAAAAGAGGAACTCCTTGCAAAGTATGAATCGGTTCTAGACCTCATACAAAAGCGAATGTCCTTCATTAATGCAAAATTAAAGGGAAATACCGAATACGAACTGTCCGATCACCTCTGGCCTGATGACGTTACCCCAATTAGCGAATCAGACATGATTACAAATATCGCCGAAACAGAAGTAAATGTTCCCTATAAAAGACCTGTAAACAGCAAGCGTAATGGGACAGCTCCAAGCCTAACAAGAATAGATGGTGGAATCTTCGAAATTCCGCAAACAACTAACAATCCGAGAGTAGTAAAACAAGCAGAAATTCCTCCCTATCAAAATGGCAATGGCGACCTGTATCATAATCCTACACCTACAGCACCTACCTTAAGAAAGCGAGCAAGTAACTTACTAGGTAAAATAAGATTCTGGTAAAACCATTTTCAACATAACATTTATATAACGACTTTAGTTCTAAAATCATAGTAATGCGGAGATGCCGGAGTGGTCAAACGGGACAGGCTTAGGACCTGTTAGCTTAGTGCTTACGCAGGTTCGAACCCTGCTCTCCGCATTTCATCCTCTTTTTTCTAAAAACACAATCTAAAATGGTAAACAATCAGATGATTATTTAGTAACACTTTTATATGATATAGTCGACGTTCATAACTATGATTTCATCCGCGTTGAAGAAAATTGAAAAAGAAAAACCATGGTCTGTATATGTTCTCGAATGTATGGATGAATCGCTTTATACAGGCGTCACAAATGATATTGAAAATAGGATGCTTGCTCACGCCGCAGGCAAAGGTAGTAAATACGTTAAAATAAAAGGATTTAACAGATTGCTAAGAGCTAAAGAATGTAAAGATAAATCTGATGCTTGTAAATGTGAGTATCAAATTAAACAGCTTTCAAGGAATGAAAAATTAGATTGGTTTAAGGATACCTATTTTATTAAGAAACAATTAATGGGTTGATTAGTTACTCCATCGAACCCCTCCGAAGTTATGTTCTTAAGAACTAAAGTTTACCCTGAGAAAACAATCTAACAATAACTCGAGCTGCTCTTTGAGTGTCAGGAGTCCCACCCTTAAGCAACTGCTTCTTCTTCAAAGCAATCTTCTCAAGTGTTTCATCATATGCCGAATCAACCTCAACCTCAAAATAAGCCTCAACCTTCCCAGGTTCCTGCTCCATAATCTCAATAGCAGCTAATTCAACATCCTCTTCATTAACCGATTTCATACCCATCTTAATTTTCGCAATATTGTCTCCTTCATGTACCGGAATCACACCAGGAGTATCAACAAACATAAAATTCCGAGTTCCAAGCAATTGCTTGCCTTTAGTATGACCCGGTTCAGAGCTTGTAGAAGCCGATTTCTTGCCTTTAAACGCATTAATCAAAGAACTCTTCCCTACATTAGGATATCCTACAACGCCCACCATAGGCCTCTCCTTATGACGACGTTTACCTTCAATGATGATCCTGTCCCTCAACTTGTTCAAACCATAATAATCAACTGCAGAAAACAAGCAAAACGGGCCCTCTACAGTAATCGCAAAGTCCTTATCCTCAACTAAGTCAAATTTCGTAAAAACATGAATTAATCCCTTACCATAATGCAATGCCATTTTTTCAACACGCGTATTCCTACTTTCTTCCGGATACCGCGAATCTATCACATGTAACACTACATCAGACTTCTTTATGACATTCTCTACTGTACTCCAAAAATCCTGTTTCATACTCTTCTAAAAGCATCATCTCTTAATAAATGCGTTGTATAATGCGGCAATACTGACGCCCGATGAGGTGCATGAGATTTCAAAAGAATCTCATAATTGCACCGTGCCTGAGCATTGTAGCACCCAATATACCATTCCGTATACTAACATAATAATGTCATAATTCTCCATCCATACCTTTATATAGCAGTTTTTCTCATTAAGTATTAGTAACCAGGGGTGGTTAATCGTGGGGGGTGGTAGAAAAAGAACACTATCCTCAACAACAAGTAAGTATCATTTTAACAGCAATATAAAGAATATATTCATTCAGCATGGGGGTGCAAGAGTGAGACTAAAAAACAGTTTAATCAAGAAAAATACGATAGATGTTATAAAACAGCAAAACGGATTCTTCAACCATACACAGATGGAGTACAAAGACGGGATGATTTTCATGCGTGCTAAGAAACGCAGCATGTATGCATTCGCTTGAATGCAACTACTTTCCTTTTTCTAGTGTCTGTCTATAGACATTCTAAAACTCAATAAGAAAGCCTGGAACACAATTGGCACTAAAGCAGCATCCAAGAACATTAAAGACAAAAAATACCTTGCTGCATTCACTTTATTCTGCAACAAGCTACCAAAAAAAGCAAACGTCCTAGATTAGGTTGTGGACCAGGACTACCTTTTACAAAAGCACTAGTAAAACACAATCTCCAGGTTACCGGTATCGACTTCTCAAAAGAAATGATTAAAGCAGCAAAGAAAAACGTACCAGAAGCAACCTTCAAAACCATCTCCATGACCGACATCGATTACAAAAATGAATTCGATGGCGTCTTTTCCGGCTACAATATGCTCTGCCTAGATCAAAAAAACTTCAAAAAGACGGCCAAGAACATTACAAAAGCACTAAAACCCACTGGCTACCTTTTCCTGTCTCTAAACGAGCCCGGCCAAGACAAACATAAAGAATCCGAAAATATCATCGAAATCCTAAATAAAAAATCCCAACGGAGCAGAGCTCCGGGGTATTTTTTAAGCCTCCAAGTGGGCGAGTGCATGCCGATGCAGAGCATCGGGGTATGGAACCCACTTCGAGCAATAAAAAACTCTACAGCCGCCCTTACACCGAACAAGAAATCGAAAAAGCATTTCCAAAACTAAAAATAAAATACATCGAGCGACATACCTTCACCTCAGAAGAATACGGAGATGAAAACACATTCTTAATCATCCTACAAAAAATCTAAAACCCTTTCTTCAACAACTCAACAAGCTGTCCAGACATCAAAGGCTTTCCATCAATCATAACATAGCGAAACGGCAAGTCAGTAGCCTCATTCTCGCCCAACTCAACCGTAATCCCGTCCTTAAACGTAAAGTCCGACATCTTCTTACCAGCAAGAATATCGCGAGCAACATATGAAGCATTATCTGTAGGCATCTGCTCCTTGCCTAAATGACGTCTCTCATAACCAGAAGGAATCTCCTGCTTAGTACGAGCCTTCATCGGATAATCCCCTAATATTCCGCCCAAAACAATCGTATCAAACTCCTTCACATCAGAACTACTCAACACCTTAGAAGCTGCAGGATCCAATACACAAACTCTCTTCAAATCAAGCGTAGTAAAACTCTCCTTGACTGCCCTAGCAAATCCACGAAGTCTATCACAGTCCTTCTTACGCCGAATATTAGTAAAAAGCACATTTGCCTTACCCAAAATCTTCGTAATATGGCGATATTCAATAATACACCAAGGAAACAATTCAGGCTCCAAATGTTCGATAATATATATCATATACACTCAATTTCAATAATCTTTAAAAACTATTTCATCATAACTACAAAAATGGTAACCATTTGTGGCATAGATGAGGCAGGACGCGGCCCTGTTATAGGTCCATTAGTAACTGCAGGCGTCATGATAGATGAGAAAGATCTAGAAAAACTCAAGAGCATTGGAGTAAAAGATTCTAAATTATTAACACCTCTACAAAGAGAATCAATGTTCGAAGAGATCAGCAAATACCCTCATCATATCGTCATTACCGAACCGCAAGAGATTGATGCAGCCCTAGCCGATGAAGAACTAAACCTAAACTGGCTAGAAGCTCACAAAACAGCAGAAATCATCAACGAATTAAAACCAGACAAAGCAATTGTTGATTGCCCCTCAACAAATATCGAAGCCTACAAGGCATACCTTCAAAAATTAGTAAAAACCAAAACCGAACTAATCGTAGAGCACAAAGCAGATCTCAATCATCCACAAGCAGCAGCAGCCTCCATTCTAGCAAAAGTAACAAGAGATAGTGAAATAGAGGAAATAAAAAAAAAATACGGTGACTGCGGCCCAGGATACCCTTCAAACGAAATCACGCAAAAATTCCTAAGAGAAAACTGGGAGAAATATCCAGAAATCTTCAGAAAATCATGGTCATCATACAAAAGAATAGCAGCAGAACAATTCCAAAGCAGCATAGCAGATTTCGATCCAGAAGCATAACGATGACCCTAGATAAAGTAAAAAAATTCAGAATTATCCCCACCCTAAAGGGCGGGGCTTTGAACCCAAGCGACTTTTGAGTAATAAGCAATTCCTCCAGACAAACACCTACCGCTACAGTAATAGCAAGACACCAATATCTTATTGATGAATTAAAAGCAGCTGGCGTTAAATTTGATACATAATTAGTGGCGAGAATGGCGGTTTTCGCTTCAAAACATCGCCGGTCACAGGCGGAGTAGAAATCACAGATATCTATATAACGAGAAGAGGAAAAGGAAACAAGAATAGTGATTTCCAATGGTATGATCCTCGTGGAGATCGCATAAATCCAGATTCATTCTACTCATTAAATCTTCAACAAATCAGCTGGGCAATCCCAGAAGAAACCTAAATAACCGTTAATGGTTCAGTCTTATGATTATTAGCAGAAATAATCTTCTTCAGCTTAGCCGATTTCTTTTTCTTGCCCATTAACATAGCATCAATATCCTTGTAAGTCATACCAAATTCCCCCTCATCAGTATGCCCGGCAAATAATTCAGCTGACGGTGCCTTAGTAATAAACGAAGAATCTAACCCCAGATACTCAACAAGAGCATACACCTCAGACTTATACAAAGAGCCAATCACCTCAACATCAATAGCTCCATCCCCATACTTAGTAAAATAACCAAGCGCAATCTCCGTTTTATTACTAGTACCAATAACCAAAGCTGAATGACTGTTAGCATAATGATACAAAATAACCGCGCGAATCCGAGAGCGTACATTCATCTCGGCATTAGCAGACCCTTTCCATGGCAAACCAGAATAAGCAATTAAAAACTCATTAATGGGAACAAGATAATAACCCACATTCAAAGATTCACACAAAGCAATCCCATCATCAACATTAACTTTTTTACTTAAACCCTTTTCAGGCATCAATAACCCGGTAACATTGCTAGAACCCAATGCATCCGAAACCAATCTCAAACATAAAGCACTATCCACCCCGCCACTAACACCAACAACCGCCTTGTTAAATCCTGCTTTCTTAAAATAAGCAGTAATTCCGGCAACCAAGCGCTTGTATTCCGCATCCATGACCAAAAAGAATACAATTCAACTTTTAAAGATAACGAAACGTATGTGCATAGCATCCTAAGGTCGAAATTCTTTCACCTTCACAAGCAGGTGCGTTGCGAGGGGTCGCCCCCTCCGGGGACGCAGCACCTTCAAGGAATAATCTCAGGAATTTCGAAGATGGTTGCTTTAGCAGCCTACGAACGCTAGTGACTATGCTATGCGCATACAACGAAACACAACATTTATTAACCATTTCCGAATAGATACGAGTAATCTAAGGGGGATTTAGAGTAATGACTAGGATTAACAAAATGGTGATGCGAGGCTTCAAAAGCTTTGCAAAACACACCGAACTTGTATTCGGAAAAGACTTTAACTCAGTCATCGGCCCAAACGGTTCAGGAAAATCAAATATTCTAGACAGTTTATGCTTTGTATTAGGAAAATCATCAGCTAAATCAATGCGAGCAGAAAAGTCAGCTAACTTAATCTACAACGGTGGAAAGCAAAAAAGTCCAGGAAAAGAAGGTGAAGTTTCAATCTATTTCGATAATGGCAATAAAATCTTCCCTACCGATGATCCCGAAGTCAAGATCTCTAGAATGGTAAGACAAAATGGTCAGTCTATCTACAAAATCAACGACAAAGTTAGAACAAGACAAGAAATGATTGACCTATTGGGACTTGCAAAAATCAATCCCGACGGCTACAACATCATCCTCCAAGGAGACATCGTAAGATTCGTAGAAATGCCTCCGGTAGAGCGCCGACAATTAGTAGAGGAAATCGCCGGAATCTCCTCCTATGAAGATAAAAAGCAAAAGGCAGTCTCCCAACTAGACAAGGTTCAAGAACGTCTAAAGGAAGCAGAGATTGTGCTAGCCGAGAGAAACACCTACCTCAGAGAACTCAAAAAAGATCGAGATCAGGCTCAAAAGTTTAAAGACATGGAGAATAAAGTATCACAAAATTCTGCTACACTCCTCAACAAACAAATAGGTACAAAAAAGAATGATAAAAAAAAATTAAGTGATGAATTAGAAAAAACAAAAGCAGAGTTACTAGAAATTAACAACGAACTCCAATCCTATCGTTCACAAATAACTCAAAAGAAAGAAGAAATTGAGGCAATTGGAAAAGAAATTGAAGAAAAAGGAGAAAGAGAGCAAGTAACCCTTAATCGAGACATCGAACATCTAAGAATCGAGCTAGTAAAAAAGAAAACCAGACTAGAAAGCATCACCAAAGACATGGAGCGTGTCTCCAAACGAAGAGATGAGCTTAAAGAATCATCATCTGAAACACAAGAAAAAATAGAAACACTAAAACTTCAAGAAACAAAAGAGAAAGAACAATTTGCAAAGGTAGACAAGCAACGTAATGAGATCATAGAGAAAATAAATAAATTCCGTAGCAATAACAATCTAGATGGCATGGCTGATGTCGAGAAAAAAATAGAATCAATCGACAAAGAGGCAGAAGCACTCCAACATGAGGTGCAATCCCTACGAGAAAAACAACACTCTCTAATCCGAGAAAAAGATGTTCTTGAACACTCAATTAATACACTTGATGAACAAATCGCAAAGGTAGAGGAACTAGAAAAAGAACACAAGCAAGAAATCGGTGAACTCAAATCTAAAAGAAAACAATTCAAGGAAGCAACGCTTCAATTAAATACCTGCCTCAACGATGACGGCTCACTTGTAGCCCAAATAGCTCGAAAAAGAAAAGATATTGGAACAAAAAGAGAGAATCTCGCAAAACTCGAAGCACGTGCAGCCCAGATAAAAGAAACCACTAAATTAAATCCTGCTATGGATCGTGTCCTAGCATTAAAAGAACAAAATCCTGGAATTCTCGGAACGGTATTTGAATTGGGAACGGTCGATGCAAAATACGCAACCGCACTAGAAAAAGCAGCCGGCCAACGAATGAAAAGCATCATCGTAGAAAACGATAAAGTAGCTTCACACCTCATCAAATACCTTAAAGAAAACAAACTCGGAACAGTCACATTCCTTCCGCTCTCCGTAATGCAATCGAAACCTACCCATCCAGAAGCAAAAAAAATAGCAAATGCGAAAGGCGCTCACGGTCTCGCAATAGATCTCATACAGTTCGAACCCAAACTAAGAAGCGCATTCTCCTACATCTTCCACAACACCATAGTAATCGATGACATCGACGTTGCTCGTAGACTAGGAATAGGAAAAGCGAAGATGGTGACGTTAGATGGGGACCTCGCAGATCGCTCAGGAGCAATGACAGGCGGCTATCACGCTAAATCTCGAAATTTAAAATTCTCCGAAAAGCAAATAGATTCCAATATCGAAACTGCAGAATCAGATCTAGCTGAGGATGAAAATGCCCTTTCGCTCATCGAACAAAAAAGAGGCGAGAACGAAGGCACCATCACTAAATTAAGACAAGAAAAAGCATCCCTTGAAGGGGAAATCATCAAAGTTGAAAAAAGTCTCCATCTTGAAGCGCATGACATCGAAGCAACGCTAACCAAAAAAGAAGATCTTGAAAAAAGTGCGCGAGAAAAGCAGCAAGAAATTGAAACACTCCTCTCCACAATTACCGATAAGAACAAATTATTAACCGAAAACAGAATAGAAAAACAACAGCTCAGATATCAAATTTCAAAGCTGCGAGATCCAAGACTAGTAGCAGAACTAGCTACCTTTGAAGAAGTACGCAATAGGTTGCATGAAGAAATCACACAAATAGATTCTAACATCAAACATGTCCATGTTCAAATTAACGAAATCCACGGCCCAGAACAACAAAAAGCCGAGAAAACAAAAGAGCTACTCGCAAAGGAAGACGACGAACTCAAAACCGAGCAAGAATACATAGAACGAGAGCTCAAAACACAAGAAAAAGCACTCGTAGAAAAAGAAGAAGTGGCAAAAGAATTCAATAAAAAATATCGTCAGCTCTTCGAAAAAAGATCTCTAATCGAACAAGAAAAAAACGAGCTAGAAGCAAATATCATGAAACGCTCAGATGGAAGTAGACAAACCGAGATCCGAGAAAATACGCTCTCGCTAAAGCACGCAGAAGCAGCATCAGAACTAGCAGGCATGCATCAAGAGTTCCTGCAATATGAAGGGGTACAACTCATAGAAAACAAAACCGAAGAACAGCTCAAATACGAAATCAGTAAATTCGAAAAAATGAAAGCTGATATAGGTAGCGTCAACATGCGAGCCCTAGAAATCTATGGTGAGGTAGAGAAAGAATACCTGAGTCTACTTGAAAAGAAGGAAACCCTCAATAACGAACGAGAGGACGTTATGTCGATGATGGAAGAAATAGAAGGAAAGAAAAGAGAACTCTTCAAAATAAGCTTCGATGCCGTCAATACTCACTTCAAAGAAATATTCTCAAGACTTTCAACCAAAGGCGATGCGATTCTAGACATGGAAAACCCAGAAGACCCTTTCGAAGGCGGTGTCGGCATCAAAGTACGAATGGCCGGAAAAAGATTCCTCGATATTAGATCATTATCCGGGGGAGAAAAAACAATGACTGCACTAGCATTCATTTTCGCAATCCAAGAGCACGAGCCAGCCTCATTCTACATCTTAGACGAAGTAGATGCAGCACTAGACCAAAACAACGCCGAAAAGTTCGGAAAACTCATCCAGAAATACTCAGAGCGTGCACAATACATCATGATCTCTCACAACGACAGCGTAATCAACATGGCAAATACCTTATACGGAGTTTCCATGAACGAACACGGCATGTCAAAAGTAGTGAGTCTAAAAGTATAACTACTTTCTATAATCATAATGATACTCAAACAGATCATCTTTAATCTCTCCAAAAAAGAGTCGATACCAAGCAGAAATAATTAACTTCAAAGCAACCTTCAGCCTTCCCTGCGCAACAAACCGACGAACACTAGTAGCAACTTTAACAGAAGAAAGAATCCTAAATTTACCTTTTTTTGCAGCGCGTCTAACAAAGTCATGCTCCTCAAACAATTGGATAGTGCGATTAAATCCGCCAATCTTGTCGTAATGCTCCTTCGTACAAAACACCGAACATCCAGCCGCATGCGCACTAAGGTACTGCATCAATTTCATCCAGCCATTAAAAAAAGCAAAATAAAAATCATCGAGTAAATTTCCATCTAAAGCACTAATAGAACTTCCTGCACAATCCAATTCCCCCCTTTTAATTTCAGCCAACGACTTCTCTAAATAATCATTCTGTAATACGCAATCAGCATCCACAAAAAAAAACATCTCTCCGTTAGCAATCTTCGCTCCCGTAGCACGACCTTGTGCAGGTAAGCCTCCCTCAACAAGCGTACAGCCGGCAGCCTTGGCTATAGCCTTAGTGGTGTCAGTTGAATGATTGTCGGCAACAATAATCTCAAAATCAGAAAAAGTTTGTGATTTCAAAGATCCAAGAAGTTTAGGCAGGTACTTTTCCTCGTTAAATGTAGGAATAATAATACTAAGCATAACAGACTACCTCCATAACTAGAATATAAACATTTGTTTTCCGCAAGTGATTTTGCGGAAAGGAAATGTGTTCAATCGCTAGTAGAGTTACCACTATTTATCGACAGTAGCGCCTACATCTTACGAAGAAGACCACAAAACAAAAGTGCACGAAGCACGTTGTGGATGAGATGAGTCTCTTTTCGTATGTAGGCGGAAAAATATGCGCCGAGCGGGATTTGAACCCACATAGGCGGCTTGGAAGGCCACAGTCATAGCCATTAGACCATCGGCGCATATGCTAAAGAACACCTAAACGATTTATAAAACTATTGCCAAAATAACGCATGAATTTTTATACAACAGTAGGATTGAATATCCATGAACCTAAAGAGATTACTCCAGGGATTAAGTGAAGAGGTATATGTGCCTCGATGTTACTTGGAGCTGCTGCATTATCTCCCCTATCAGTAGGATACATGAAAGGTTGGAAAGACAAAATCCCTGAAGGATATAATTTGCAGCAATCTTCATTTCTTCCGCTTGCCCTCCTTAACCAAGTAAGAGATAATCTTATGGGTATAGTCCTCTGCCTCATCCTCGAACACTATGACCGATATAGTTCACCCCAATTAAAACTTGATGTGTTCGACGGACCCACAACAGATGTCCCAGATCATATCAAAGAACTCCTTCCAATAATAAGAGCGGCTTAAAGCTCTTCTCGTAACACAGAAACAAAGCTATCAAAATCATTTTTCTTAACACAAGCGCCACATGCATGCTCATGTCCGCCGCCGTATCCTTCTACACCTGCCAACGCTTTCTTCAAAGCAGATGCTAAGTCTCTATCCTCAGAACGTAAACTCATCCGAACCTCGCCCTTAACCTCTCTACCTACAATCACAACCTTATCGGGATGTCGATACTTCAATTCATTCGACAAATCTCCAGTAAAACTCGTCTCAGTATCTGGATAGATGTAAATCAAAAATTCATCACCATCCTTAGCTTGAGCATGTCCCTGCTGTAACAGTTTATCATATGCCTGAAAATTCTTTTCAAAGCGCTTCCACAGATACTTTCCCTGTGCAGTACTTTGTTGCAGAATTTCCTGAGGATCATCAATACGAGTCAAAATCTTAACGCACTTGTGAACCTCTTTAATATCTCCCTTCAAGATAAAAGAAAACACACGAATTAATTTACCTAACGTACTGTCAAAATATAATTTACCAATATCTAATTCTTGATCAATAAGTTCAGGATGCTTCTTAGCAAAATCCCCCATCCATTCAGGCATCTGCCAGTCAGCAATAGTACCAACTGCAGCAATCCACTGATCTTGTTGCACAACCTCATAACAAATCCGAGTAATACAACTATTATCCTTCTCATCGTACTGTTTCGGATTGTAAGCAGTAATTCCGTCTAAATCTACCAACGTGTGATGATCTACCCAAACTACTGGCACATCAACACCATCTAAGAATTCCTGCTCCACAATAGGAATATCTAAAACAATAATCTTATCCGGACCAAATTCTTCAACCTTTCGTAAGAATGAAGTACCAAGAGAGGGTTTAGACTTAAGCGGAACTCCTCTGCCTTCTTTCTTATAACGATAAAATAACAAGAAACTACATAGCCCATCAGCATCGTCATCATAGAAAATCAAAGGACTCTGACAATTATCCAATTCGTCCTTAATCTTTGCAATAATCTTGTCTGGGAACATAATCCTCCAAAACCGTCAGCATTATTTAAAGGTGTGTTTTTTGAGTATGTGCATAATCCTAAGGTCGAAATTCTTTCACCTTTCACAAGCAGGTGCGTTGCGAGGGGTCGCCCCCTCCGGGGACGCAGCACCTTCAAGGAATAATCTCAGGAATTTCGAAGATGGTTGCTTTAGCAGCCTACGAACGCTAGTGACTATGCTATGCACATACTTTTTTGAACGAAAATGTATACTGCATGCAAGAAATGCTTTTAAGGAGCGAAAATATTCTATGACTATGCTCGATCAAACCTCCCTCATGACCATAATTCTCAACGAATCATACCTTAATTTTGTTGAACAATATGAAGCATTTAAAAACAAAGATATAGCATTCTTGCCTAGAGACAGACTCCCTGATCTAGGGCCCAAAACAGCATATAATTTAGCTTGGAAAGTTATAACCATGAGATGGAAATAACATTTGACCGAGAAATTGCCGAAGAAAGAATGAATCTTTACAACTCGGCCATCGGATTCGTTAAACAAGTAGAGTTCTACCGCAGCATCACAAGAGATTTGTGTTCATTCGCTGCGGAAGAAAGAGAAATCAGAGAATTTAATAGGATATTTCAAAGTAACTATTTCAATGTCAACCAAGCACCTGAGGAAGAAGTTCAAATAGGCCCCAGACTTGTTGTAGATTAACCGAAACCTATAAATTTCTACTAATATCGTAAAGTTCATGAAACCTCGTTCTGTCTACTGCAAAGTCGCTCTAAACGGAAAGCTCTGCGATAATCCAAGTTGCAACATCTGCACACGAGCAAAGTCCTTGTTTAAAGTAAAGGACCTATTAAAATCAGAAGACTTCTTCGGCTCCTCCCCAAACGTCTTTGTAGGTCATCACGGCTATCCCAATCTAAACGTAGGAATCCTAAGCCCACCAGAACCCAAAGAAGATGCCTGGCTACTAGATGCACAAAAACACTGGGCAAAAACCAACACCCAAATCCCTCAAATCATCGACTATCGCACCCAGCTACTCAACTCAAGATTCAAAGTCCAGGTAAAACAATCAAACAGATTTCTAGAACTCAGTAAAGAAATTGGGATGGCCTCCAAACCAGTAGATGTTGAAATAAACCTTAAAAAAAAGCCAACCTTCCGTATTCAAACAGACTCCATCACAAAACCCATGGGTCCAACAGCCTCATTAAAGAAAGCAACCATCACCGAAAACCCGAAAATTGATCAAAAAGTGGACAAAGTGGTAGATGATATCGATCTTAAAGCAGCAGACGCAATAAACTATCTCTACAAGAACAATATGGATGAGCAATTTCTAACAAGATTACTAACCATAGGAAATCTCGGAGTAAAAGCATCAAGAAAACTAGTACCTACAAGATGGGGAATCACTGCAACCGACACCACCATCGCAAATAACTTGCTACTAGAGGTTAAAAAATATGGAGAGATGGACTACTGCGTCTTTCAAGGCAACTATCTCGGCAACTACTTCATCATCCTCACCTTCCCAGAGATATTCTCCTATGAACTCTTCGAAATACTCGCTCATCCATCAAATGGCACCCCGCACTATACAACCGACTACGAACCTTATGAAGGAAGAAAAAAATATGCCGAACACACGGCAGGTGGATTCTATGCAACGAGATTAGCAATCGTAGAACAATTAAAAGAAAGAAAACGCCAGGCATCAGTTCTAGCGTTACGATTCATCACCGATGAATATGAAGTACCCTTAGGAGTCTTCGTAGTACGAGAGGCAACAAGAAAGGCAATGAACAATCCTCCCTTGAAATTCGCAACCAAAGAGCTCATGGTAACCTATGCAACACTCATCGCAAGGAAAAGGTTTAATATCAAGCTCGATTACCTCCTAGAAAGAAGCACGCTACTAAACAGCATCAAACAACAAACAAAACTAAAACAATTTATCTAACATGCAAGAATTCAAAGAAGCAGTAGTAAAGTTCGGATACGCCATAGATACATTAGTAAAAAAGAATCTAAATCCGCTAAACCAAACCTCGGGAGAGAAACAACTCTACGATTTTGCCGCAAAAAAACAACAGTACCATATCCAAGCCTATCATACCGCCTTTCAAAAACTCAAAAACACCTCGCTATCCCTACATCAGTACGCAGCCGATCATCGTGACCAGCAATCAGCAATCGCCCAGATATCAATTCTACTACAAAAAATATATACTGCATACGATGAAAGCGCATTCAAGATTGTGCATTCAACGTTTAACACAATACAAGAACTTGTAGGGAAGATTCCAGAAGATATGACAAACGAAAGTCTCTCTCTCGATCCAGACATCATCCCAAAAGACATCAAATCCGATATCGAGGCAGACATTAGCGAGATGCAACGCTGCTTCACCCATGAATGCTTCAGATCCTGTATCATTCTCTGTGGTCGCGTGCTAGAAACCGTACTCCATAGAAAATACTACGAAGTCACCAATAACGACTTATTAGAAAAGAGCCCTGGAATAGGACTAGGGAATCTAATTGCTAAATTAAGAGACAAAGAAGTCTCCCTACCGCCCGGCATCGCAAACCAAATCCATCTCATCAACCAAGCAAGAATTTCATCCGTCCACAAGCAACAAGTTGCTTTCTATCCGACAAAAGCCCAAACCGAAGCTGTAATTCTCTTGACAATAGATACTGCAGCACAGCTATTTGCTTGAATCCACGCAATAACCGTCGATAATCTTGCCAAGTGTCTCTCCCACATGCATCGGTAAAAGCTTGACAACACCCAAACCCTCTCCGCCACACATATCAATACACACACCGTCAACATACACATCCATTCTTCTCCCACACGAATTCAAGCACCCTTCGGGAGTCTCTATAGAATATCCATGATCCCGACAAAACTCAATGACCTCTTGCTGCACCACCTCATAAAAAGCATCGTGCCTACACTTATCCCTTACACACAATACAATAGAAACCAACTTCTCGCAATCCATAGCTTAACTCAACACATCAACTATAAAATACTGTGCTAAAAGGCTCAGTAGAAAGTCCTGGTTACCGGCTTTAAGTCGAAATCCTCATGATACAAAATTAG
>JAQBWB010000012.1 GCA_027623355.1 Nanobdellota archaeon
ACAACCCTCTTGTCAGTTTGATGGACGAGTCGAAGAGGCTGGACTGGAAGCCGGCAAAGCTTCAGGTTAGTGAATAATTACTAGTGGGAGTTGTAATCGGTGTCTTCGAAATCTAGCTTTTGTATATTGTGGTCCTGTGGCCCGGATGGCACAACCCCTACGACGGACCTGCGTTTGTCTTTGAATGATTTCTACCTCAGGACACGTAATACATACGATCTCTCGTTACTTTTTTATAGATTGAGGATTTAGCTGGTGTATGGGGGAACAGCTAGAATCACAGATGAGTGATGAGAAGCTTATTGAGCTTATTTTAGAGTTGAAGAAACAGCGCAATGCGATTATTCTAGCGCACAACTATCAAGATCCCTCTATGTTCAAGATTGCTGATTTTGTGGGCGATTCGCTTGGTTTGAGTCGAAAGGCAATGGAGACTTCAGCTGACGTGATATTATTTTGTGGCGTTAAATTTATGGCGGAGACTGCTAAGATTTTGAATCCTGCTAAGAAAGTGTTATTGCCTTCGTTTGCTGCTGGATGCTCGCTTGCCGATATGGCTACGGTTGAACAGCTTGCAGAGGTTAAAGCGAAGCATCCTCATGCTGCGGTTGTTTCGTATGTTAATACGAACGCTGATATTAAAGCGATGTCGGATATGTGTTGTACGTCTTCTAATGCGGTTGATGTGGTTAATGCAGTTGGTGGCCAAGAGGAAATATTCTTACCGGATAAGAACTTGGGTCGGTATGTCCAGTCGAAAACTGATAAAAAGATTATTTTATGGGATGGGCATTGTTTTGTGCATGATAAATTGGATGCTGAGACGTTGCGTCGTGTTAAGTTGGAGCATCCGGGCGCTAAGGTGATTGCGCATCCTGAGGCTAAAAGTGAGATTCTTGCGGAGGCAGATCATGTGTGTGGTACTGGAGGCATGGCTTCGTTTGCGAATTCTAATGGTAACTCAGACTTTATTGTTGTGACGGAATGTGGGATGACGTCTCGGTTACAAGAAGAGTTGCCTGAGAAGAACTTTTACTCGTTTTGTAATGTATGTCCGTTTATGAAGTCGAATTCTTTGCGTTTGGTTGCTAGAAGTCTGATGTTGATGCAACACGAGATTGAATTGGATGCCCAGGTGATGGTTAAGGCTCGGCGTGCATTAGACAGGATGATGGGGATTAAGGTTTCCTTAGAAAAGTAGCGATTTGATTTATCTGCGCATCAGCGAGTTGGAGTTTGTGCAGCAATAATTCATTCATCCCCCTATTGAGTAACAACTAATCTAATTTCTTTTGTCCTGCGTATTCTTCTATTGAGTTTTGCATGACTTCTAGTAGGATGCCTGCTTCTTCTAACATCTCTCTGGACTCTTTTGCTGCATGGTACTTCATCTCGCAGACTACTCTTTTTATTCCGGCTGAGATTAATAATTTGGTGCAGTCGAGGCAGGGTTCCATTTTGCAATAGAGAGTTCCTGCATGGACATTTACTCCTGAATTTGCTGCTTGTGCTATGGCATTTGCTTCGGCGTGAATCGTTCTTATGCAGTGCTTGGTAACTGATCCATCCTCATGAATAGTTTGTTTAAACCAGTGCCCTACTTCGTCACAGTGGGCCATTTCTGGAGGTGAGCCCACGTAGCCTGTTGTTAGGATTCTTTTCTTCTTTACAATGATGCATCCGGCACGTCCGCGATTGCAGGTTCCGCGTAGCCCTATGGTTTTTGTTAGCGCTAGAAAATATTCATCCCAGGTAGGTCTTTGATGGGATGCTGCTTCCTCAATTTTAGGAAAGGATTGGTCAATTTTTTTATGGAATGCTTCTATTGTGGAATCGTTAGGAATAGAAAATTGCGCCATATCCATGCATTTTTGGATCTGTTGACCAGAATCGTTATCTGAAACCATTTCTTTTTGTTCTGCCTCTTTAAATAATTTGAATGTTTGCGGTTCTGCCTCTTTTCGGCCGCGTGCAATCATACGTTCGAAACGCATTTCTGCAGGTGCTTCGATGGATACCAGAGTGAAGTTCTTTGCCTGACCTAATTCTTTTATTTCTAATGGATTTCTAATTGAGGAGATGATGTAGTTTTTTTCGTCCTCTAGCACGGTTAGTGCACGTCTGGCTAGTGCATAATTGCCTTCGGTTTCTCTTAGTTTTGTACCTTCAATTTGAAGATTTTCTCTTGTTATGGGGATGTCTCGTTTTTTTAATTCCTCTCTTAACATATCTGAAAGTGAGAGGTGGGTAAAGTGGTGTTTTTCTATGAGGTAATTAGCAAATGTGTCTTTTCCTGAGCAGAAAGTGCCGGTGACTCCTATTTTTATGGGCATGGTTGTTGGAGAGTTTCTTGGTTTATATGGATTGTTATGCTGGAGGCGTTATTTCTAATCCCACTCCAAATTGCCGCTGGTTTGATACTCGGTGACACGGGTTTCGAAGAAGTTCTTTTCTTTTGAGAGGTCGGTTGATTGTGACATCCAGGGGAATGGGTTTTCTTTTTTGTAGACCATCTGTAGATCGATTCTTAGGAGTCTTCTGTCGGCAATGTATTCTACGTAGTCGCAGAATTGTTCTGCATTAATCCCGAGTAGTCCTTGTGGACAGGCGTCGTGAGCGTATTTTTTTTCTAGCTCGACTGATCTTTTGATAAGTGCTATAATTTCGTCCTGGAATTCTTGGGTCCAGATTTCTGGGTTTTCTTTTTTGATGGTGTTAATTAAGTCGCAGCCGAATGCTAGGTGGAGTGATTCATCTCGCATGATGTATTCGAACTGTTCTCCGATTCCGACCATTTTGTTTTGTCGTTTTAGGGCTAGAATCATTGCGAATCCGGCGTAGAAGAAGATTCCTTCCATAATGATATAGTAGCCGATAAGATCGTGAATGAATTTTCTGATATTGTCGATTCCATTCGGTTCAAACGTGGGATCAAAGATGGATTTGGTTAATTCTACGACAAAATCGTCCTTTTCTTTGATGCTTGGAACGGTGTTATACATGGTGTAGATTTCTTCTGGGTCTAATCCTAGAGTATCACAGCAGTAGATGAAGGTGTCGGTGTGGATTGCTTCTTCATAGGCTTGTCTGAGCAGATATTGTCTGCATTCGGGATTGGTGATGTGCCTATACACAGCTAGTACAATATTATTCGCGGTGAGTGATTCTGCTGTTGAGAAAAATCCTAGGTTCCAGAGGATCATTCTGCGTTCGCTATCGTTAATGACGTTATGAGATTTCCATTGCTCGACATCTTTTTGCATCGAGACTTCCTCTGGGGTCCAATTGTTAGCAACACCATCTTTATAGTGCTGGCGAGCCCACAGATATGTCATGGGAAGAATTTTGTTGGGGTCGGTTGAAGAATTATTGATAATTGCCATCGTTTTGCTAAGCTCGTTTGTTTTTTATACTTTTATGTTCTCGAATATAGGTACAGCAATAGAACTTACTGACAGGCTTCGCAATCGGGATCCATGATGCTACAGACATTTGCTGATGAGACTTTGGTTGCTGGTGTCGCTAAAGGAGGTGCTTGCTCTTGCACTATCCCATTACTCTGTCCGTTTGACTTCCCACTTGAATGTCCGTTTTGTAGCTGAGGTTCAGGAGCTATTTGCTTTGGTGTGGCTGATTGTTCCTGGTACTCTCGTTTTTGGGTGAATCCATACTTTTGTGCATCTAGGGTTGACTTCTCGATTTGAGAGGCTGCTAGGGAACGGAGATAATACGTAGTTTTCAATCCCGCTTTCCAGGCATGGATGTAGGTTTCGCTTAGTTTTGAACCTGACGTTCCTTTGAGGAACACGTTATGGGATTGTGACTGGTCGATCCATTTTGCACGTACTGCAGTCATGTCGATACAGTGGAGCGCATCAATTTCGAATGCTTCCTGGTATTTTTCCTTCAGTGCTTGAGGTATACTCGGGATAAGACTTACGTTCCCATCATAGTATTTTAGCTGTTCAAGCATTTCTTCATTCCAGAGGTCTGCTTTTTTGAGATCTTCGATGAGATAGCTGTTTACTATGGTGAATTCTCCTGAAATGTTTGCTTTGACATACATATTTTTGTAGATCGGTTCGATGCAGGGGAAGCAGCCAGAGATATTTGCTATTGTTGCGGTTGGTGCTATGGCCATGGTATTGGAATTTCTCATTCCAAATTCTTTGATGTGGTCACGTACCGGTGTCCAGTCTAATCTTGTATTGCGGTTGACTTCAATTTTCATACCGCGTTCTTCTTCTAGTAGGTCTAGAGTATCAATAGGAAGTAGGTTGCGGTCCCATTTTGAGCCTTTAAAGGTTTCATACGGTCCGCGCTCTTTTGAAAGTGTGGTGGAGCCTAAAATCGCGTGGTAGGATATCTTTTCCATGGTTCTGTCAGCGAATTCTCGAGCTGCTTTTGAGGCGAAGGGGATGTCTAGCTTGAAGAGTGCATCCTGGAATCCCATGACTCCTAGTCCGACAGGTCTATGCTTCATATTTGAGTTTTTTGCCTCATCCGTGGGATAGAAATTGAGATCGATGACGTTGTCAAGCATTCGCATTGCAGTTGCGATGGTTTTTGAAAGTAATTCGTCATTTAGCTTTCCCTCGGTGATATGGATACCGAGATTAACACTTCCTAGATTGCATACTGCGGTTTCAGTTTCAGATGTATTTAGCGTTATTTCGGTGCAGAGGTTTGATGAATGGATTACACCAACATGGTCTTGTGGTGAACGGATGTTACAGGGATCTTTGAAGGTGATCCAGGGATGACCCGTTTCGAAGAGTCTTGAGATCATTTTTCTCCACATTTTCTTTGCGGAAAGGCTCTTGTGCTTTCGCATCTGTCCGTTTTCGGCCTTTTGCTCGTATTCTAGGTATTTCTTTTCGAAGGCTCTTCCGTAGAGATTATGGAGTTCGGGAACTTCGTCGGGTGAAAAGAGCGTCCAGTTCTCTTCATTGATTACTCGTTTCATGAAAAGATCAGGAATCCAGTTTGCAGTATTCATATCGTGAGTTCTTCTTCTGTCATCACCGGTGTTTCTTCGTAGGTCAAGGAAATCTTCGACATCGAGATGCCAGGTTTCGAGATAGGCGCAGGTTGCACCTCTTCTCTTACCAGATCTATTGATTGCCATGGTGACGTCGTTAGCAATTTTTAGGAAGGGAATGACTCCTTGCGATTCTACATTGGTTGAACCAATCCAGGATCCTGTACCACGAATGCTGCTCCAGTCGTTGCCTAATCCACCAGACCACTTGGAGAGTTGTGCGTTATCGCCTAGACATTTGAAGATATGGGAAAGATCGTCTTTTACGGTTGTTAGATAACAGGAACTTAGCTGAGGATGGGTTAATCCTGCATGGAAGAGGGTAGGTGTTGAATTTACGAATTTTAATGAGGATAGGACATCGTAGAATTCTAGTGCTCGTTTTTCTTTGTCGGGTTCATTTAGTGAGAGTCCCATAGCGACACGCATCCAGAAGGATTGGGGTAGTTCAAGGCGTTTTTCTTTGGTTTTGATGAAGTATCGTTCATAGAGTGTTTGAATTCCTAGGTATTTGAACATTAGATCTCGTTCAATCTTTAGCCCATAGGAGAGCTTTTCAAGATCGAAGTCGAGCATTTTTGGATTGAGTAGATTTTCTTCAACTGCTTCTTTAATGGACCTAACAAATGCATCGCGATAACCAAAGGCGAAGGTTTCTTCTTTTACCGATTCTCCAATTACTTCTTTGTAGAGGTCTTGGAGAAACATTCTTGCTGAGAGAAAGTCATATGAGGGATCTTTTTCTATCAATGAAATAGTAGCTAGAACTAGTGCTTTTCCTATTTCTTCTGTAGTTATACCATCGAAGATGTTTTTTAGGAGTTCTTTTTGAATGACTTCTGGTTCGATACCCTCTAAATTGTGGGCTAGGCGTTCAATGCTCTTTGAAATCTTCTTTGTATCGAAGAGAACCGCGGTACCGTCTCGTTTTTTAACTGTTAATCTACCCATTCGGGCTTTTTTTACGTTCTCATCTCGCTCAACAACTCTTGCTTCCTGGCGTTTAGCCCGATAGAGGATGTATTCTTTTGCGATTTCGTAGTGACCTGATTTAACGAGGTGCTTTTCTACAACGTCCTGGATATTTTCCACGTTAGGGAAGAAATCTACAAAGCGATTCTCTATTTCTTGTTTAATATCATCGATAATGGTTTCGAATTCAGAGTCAGCTATTTCCTTACTTGCGGCTTTGACTGCTTTCTTCATTGCATTCTCTACTTTTACGGTATCGAATGGAACTACCTCTCCATTTCTTTTTGTAATCATTAAGTGTACTGCTTCTGCCATATTATTTCACCTTCGCTACTGCTTGTATTTCTTTTTCAAATGATTTCAGATGTCTGAAATCTCTATATACGGATGCAAATCGGATATATGCTACTTTATCGAGATGAAGTAGTTTCTCCATTGCTATTTGTCCTACTATTGTGCTTTCTACCTCATTAGAATCTTGTTTTCTTAGTTCTGCCTCAATTTCATGCATGAGATTGTTAATTTTTTCTATGCTAATCGGCCTTTTTTCACATGCTCTGATGATTCCCCTTCTAATTTTGTTCGTATCGAAGGGATCTCTGGAGCCGTCCTTTTTGATGATGAATAATTCTAAATCTTCAACCTGTTCGTAGGTGGTAAATCGTTTGCTGCACTTGCTGCATTCCCTTCTGCGCTTGGTCACCATGTCGTTTGGAGTCTCTCTTTTATCAGTGACGCGGTGTTCTGTGCTTGAGCAGTAGGGGCATTTCATTTTTTTCACAAGATGTTGTGTTGTTTTTTCTTTTTGCTACAATATAGGGTACTTAATTTAATATATAAATATTTTCAGTTTTTCGGCCTTTAAACACAATATCTTGTGTTTTTTCTTTTTTTTGTATCAAGATATAGTAGTAATTTCTGAGAAAGTGATATATAAAGATTGCTATTGTGTAATATGAGGGTTAGAACCTATAGGTTGATATCACTATTATTCTGTTGTAGAGAAAACAATACTTTTCTGACTGTAACGGAGAGTTTTCTTATCTTGCTAGTGAGTACTCGGATTACTCATAGTGTGGTGATACTAGTCTTTTTATTTTTTTATTCAAATTATGTTTTATTGTTAAGGAAAAAGCTTTTAAGTGATGGGGTGAATGGAAGGATATGATTGATAAACTGCAGGATACGATTAATGCGAAGAAGGCAGTGGTTACTGTTTGGTTGGAGAAGGAACGAAAGTCGATTAAGAGGAAAGGATTGCCGTTGCCGATTTATTCTTCGTTTGATTTACGGGATGCCGGCTATAAATCGTCTATTGTGGACAGTAATTTGTTCCCGGCCGGCTTTAATAATATGGGCGGAGTTGCTAAGGATAATGCTGTTGCTGCGTTTAAGCGCTACATTGAGGATATTGTTAAGGAAAAGAATATTCTTCTTGTTGCAGAATCTCATACTCGTAACAAATATTACTTGAGTAATTTGTGTTCTCTTCGCTGGCTTTTGAGGGAGGCAGGATGTAGCGTTACGCTAGGTCATTTGATTGAGAGTGAGGGCGATATTGAAGTAGTAGATGCACACAATCACAAACTTACTCTTGAAAAGATTCAGCGTAAGGGTAAAAAAGTCTTTACGACTTCGTTTTCGGATGGTTTTGTTTTGGTGAATAATGATTTTTCGGTGGGTGCGCCAATTGTATTGAAAGGAATTTCGCAGCTGGTGATTCCTCCCCTCTTTTTGGGATGGGCTCATCGTAAGAAGAGCACTCACTGCCGGTATGTTGATAAACTCTTAGTGGAGTTTGCTAAAACTCTAAAGATAGATCCTTGGTTGGTGCAGGCCTATTGCTCGGTGGTTGATGATGTTGATTTTGGTTCTGGGAAGAATATTGATATGGTAGCTAAGGCTGTAGATAGGTTGATTGTAAAAATTCAGAAGAAATATGATGAATATGGGATTTCTGAGAAGCCGTATGTGTTTGTTAAGGATAATTCTGGAACGTACGGGATGGGAATTCTTTCTGTTGGCTCTGGTTCTGAAATTTTGACTTTGAATAGCGATAAAAGGAGGAAGATGGTGTTTGGGAAGGATAAATCGAAGATTGACAGCGTTATGATTCAGGAAGGGGTTCGAACTATTCATTCTATTGATGGAGGTGGTGCTGAGCCGGTACTGTACAGTGTTGGTGGAGAGGTTATTGGAGGCTTTATGCGAGTGCATAGTGGCAAGGATTCATCGGTGAGTTTGAATGCTCCGGGACAGAAATTTGATATGTTGCTTGAGACTCCAATAACGAAACCTTTACTTGAGCATATTACCTCGGAGTCGGAGTTGTCGTTGTATAAGGTGCTTGGAGACATTGCTAACTTGGCTATTGCTTATGAGTATGGGGATTGTAAGGGGTAGTTTTGAAATAAAAGAAGTGATACATTCTAGGACAAATAGTTATCACTTCTGAATATGCTCAGAATTTCGTTTCTGGCATGCTGGAAAACAAAGTTTTCCATCATAACAGCAGTGTACCCCTATCCGATTATTATGCACTGTTGCTATACAACCTTTTCAACCTAGTTATTCTAATTCCGTAAGCTTTATAATCCAGTACTTTTTGCTTATTCATCGAGGGATTTCAATGAGAACCATATCAGTTTTTTCTATTAAGGGTGGTGTAGGTAAAACTACGACTGCAGTTAATTTAGCTAGCGGACTTGCACGAGCCGATAAAAGAGTGTTGTTGATTGATTTAGATCCGCAGGGGAGTGTTGATTTGTCGTTACAGGTTAAACCTGACTATACTATCTATGACGCTATGTTGGACGAGCAGCCGTTACAGCAATGTATTGTTAATTTGGGAAAGAATTTGGATGTTATTGCTGCTAAGGATAGTTTGATGCAGGTTGAAGCAATTCTTGCTCAGAGTATTGAAGGCGACCATGTATTGACTGAGAGAATGAAGAAATTGACCGGATATGATTTTATTGTTATTGATTTGGCTCCATCATTAACGTTGATAACAAAGAGTGCACTTGCTTTTACTCAGGAGTTAGTAGTTCCGGTTTCGACTGACTTTTTGGGAATTGAGACGCTAAAGAAGATGGAGGGCATTGTTAACCGTATTAACAATGAATACAGCCATAAATTGAAGATCACTAAAATTGTCCCTACGTTATATGATAAGCGGAGTAACATTTGTAAGGATACACTCGCCGAATTACAGAATTTGTATTATGAAAAGGTTACGTATCCGATTCATTATACGGCTAAAATAAAGGAAGCTCCTAAATTTGGAAAATCTATTTTTGCTCATGCTAAGGGTAGTAAGGGCGCAAAAGATTATGAGCGTTTGGTCGAGGATGTTATTGCTATGAAGATAGCCCCCTTGATTGCTCGTAAGTAGATTTCTTTTCTTAGACACAAACTATATATACTTGTTTTCTGGTATTTGGTTGTATGGTCAAATTTAATGATTTTTTTGAGAGGATAACTCCTCGCAAGGTTTTTGAGCAGATAAGTCCCATTTTAATTAACCCTACCTCTTCTGGAATTCAGATCAATCTTTCTCGGCGGTTTTTAATTTTTCAGTTGTTGGAGAAATTGACTCGGCGAATTGAGGACGATCCCTATCTTAATTTTATTAGTATTTTGAAGAATTACAAGGTGCTCGGGAATATTATTACTGGAAATTTGCATGAGTTGCATCGTGATAGAAATACGTTATATTTCAAAAATTTCTTTATCGATAGAGAGTTGTATAAGTTTGTTAAAGCAGATTTAGAGTGGGTGTACGACAATTACGAGGAATTGCGCGAGTCGTTGAAGTTGACGATTACCAAAAGAGGGATCATTGTTTACGATAATCACCAGCAGAACCAGTTTAATGTGTTGTTATTAACTATTCATTCTGGGACGTGGATTCGTCGGGATATTGAGGATAATCTTGCTATTTCGCGAGAGAAGCGGCTGTTGGATGAGGATATTGATACCGATAAGATTTATGGTCCTCTTGTTTTAGATAAAGGTGGAATCTGGATTGATAATAAGGCTAGTCGTTTTGCGTGTGATTACAACCGGGGTCCAGATCGTCGCATTTATGCTAACAAATCTGAGTGCTGGATTAAAGAGGTGTGGAAAGAGGGATTAAGTATGGCTCAGAAAAATTGGTTGATTGAGGGTTATGAGGAGTTTTATTTTACACTTGACAAATTAATTGATGCATATAAATTTAACATTATTTTTGATGGTCATTCAATGAAGGATGCTCCTGGACGTCCCCTGATTAGTTTTGGCACCAAGTATATTCCTTCGTTTTATATGCCGATTGTTCGGTCGATGCAGCGGAAGATGAATGTTCTTGGTTATAATCCTGTTTCACTGAATGTTCCGTACTCGGGAGGGTTTATTTTGCAGTGGTTATCGCAGAAATATCCTGCTGCATTTACATTATCCATGGAGGTTAATAAGCTACTCTATATGACTAAAAATTGGAAAAGCACTAAAGTCAAGATGTTGAATTCTGTTTCTAAAAACATTTCCTTTATTTTCGATATTCAGGATGATGATGCGTTGCAGCCAGGACAGAAATTGAATTTAAAAGCTACTTCTAAAATTAATAATCCTTGACGTTTTCATCTACCAAAGACCATGCTTTAATGCTTCCTTGAAAGTTTTTTGCGTTAAAACCTAGTTTCATTGCTAGTTTTGCTGCTTTTGCTGAACGTCCTCCTGCATGACAGTAGAAAATGAGCTCTTGTTCTTTATTTGGTTTTTCGAAGTCGTATTTAGTTTTGAATTCTTCATTTTCTAGTTGAAGTGCTTGTTCAAGTTCTTGTAATTCTATTTGTTTTGCGTTTGGGAGCATTCCATGTTCTAATTCGTCATCTCTGCGTACATCTATGATGGTTGCACTGTTTATTTTCTCTTGCACTTGCTCGGTTGTTAGGATGGGAGCTGGGTTGAAGTTGAACATTGACTTTGAAGAGTGGGAGTCGTATTTATAGCTATGTTTTAAAAATCTTTATAGGGTGTTTTGCTATTATGTATGTAGGGTAAGTTTTAAATTGCTTTCTAATGATGTTACTTGTATTAAATCTTGTAATGCTGCTGTTGAGAAAGATAAGGCATGGGAGACTTCTTTAGTTAGAAAGGTTATTGTGTTTGTTTTGACGTATGCCGTTATCGTTATTTTTATGTTGTTAAATGGCACGGTTAATCCTTATGTTGATGCTTTGATCCCTGCTTTGGCGTTTTTGCTCCCTAGTTTAACATTAGCTTGGACTAAGAAGGTTTTTTCTTAATATTTTACTTTCCAGCCGATTTTCATGAGGTAGACTACTGAGGCTACGGTTGTTGCTGTTAGAATGAACGTTACCGCTATTCCTATGCCTAGCGGTCCATCGGTTGCTCCTAGTAATCCATACCGGAATCCATCTACAAAGTAGAAGACGGGATTGAACAGTGTTATTTTTTGGAACCAGAGGGGGAGATCTTTGATACTGTAAAATACTCCTCCTAGCATGGTTAGAGGTGTGAGGAAGAATGTTGTTACAACGCCTAGATGTTCGAATGTTTCTGCTTTTAATGCTAGAATAATCCCTATTGAACCGAACAGGATGCAGGCTAGTAGGAAGTAGTATGCGAGCGCCCAGACATGCGCTATGGAGGGGACTACAAAGAACAGGGTTACGAGAAAAATTCCAATTGATACGATTAGGCTTCTTAAGATTGCACCCACTAGGTAAGCCGAAACTAGCTCTAGGTAGCTTGTAGGGGTTGTTAGGATTAATTGAATCTGCTTGGTCCACTTTGAAAGGAATAGGGAAAATGAGGTTGAGGTGAATGATGAGTTGATGGCTGCCATCATAATTAATCCAGGCACTAGGAATTCTGTAAAGGGTGCTCCGATGGTTGATTTATCCTTTAGAACGAAGCTAAAAATGGTTAGGAATAGTAGTGCGGAGATGATGGGTGGAAATAGCGATTGAGAGAGGGTAGTGTATAATCTATACAATTCTCTTTTTACTATATATGCAAAGCTTGTTCTACTCATTTTTTGTCCTTTAAAATCTCTGGCGTGATTTTTAACGCCTCAGACTGATTGGCATTAGTCTGAGTTATTCTTAGGAATACCTTTTCTAGCGATTCATTTCTGATATCGATTTCTTCTATTTTGATGCCTGCTTTTTCTATGATTTTGATGATTCCATTTGCTTTTTTTCTGATATCTTTTCCAACGACTAAAGTATGGGTGTTTTCATGGATTATTTTGCAGGCTTCAACTTTAATGAGGTCGGAGGGTACAGGTTTGTTTGTTTTTATTTTGAGTTCTTGATTTGAGAGGTCTTGCATGATGGTTTCTTTTTTGTCCATTGCGATGATTTTTCCTTCATTGACTATACAGATGGTGTTGCAGAGTTGTTCGACCTCTTCTATGTAATGAGAGGTTAACATGATGGTTTTTCCTTCTCCATTGATTCTTTTCATGAGCTTCCAGAAGTCTTGTCTTAACTCGACGTCCATGGCAGCGGTTGGTTCGTCTAAAATTAGGATTTTTGGATCATGGACTAGCGATCTTGCTAGGAGTAATCGTCTCTTCATTCCTCCGGATAAGGCTCGGGTGTTCTTTTTTCTGTGTTTAACTAACCCAAAATCTTTTAGCATTAATTCTACTCTTTCTTTTATTTTATCTTTCTTTAGTCCATAGTAGCCTGCCGTAAAATGTAATGCTTGCTCTACGTTTAGAAACGGATCTAGATTTTCTTCTTGAGGCGAGAATCCGATTAGTTTTCTTGCTTCGATGTAGTCTATAACATTATCATTTCCGAAAATGCTGATCTTACCATCGAACTTTAGTAAGCCCATGATACATTGGATGGTTGTTGTTTTTCCTGCTCCGTTGGGCCCTATGAATCCGAAGAAGTCTCCTTTTTCAACGTAGAAGTCCATGTCTTTGACTGCTACTTCATTTTTGTAGGACTTCTTAAGGTTCTTAATTTCGATTGCATGCATATCTTTAGAAGTCTCTTGTTTGGTTTTAAAGGTTGTGAATTGGTAATTAAAGTGGTGGAAAAATATATCTGACCTAGATTTCTTTTAACTTTGGGCAACATACATTTTCTCAGTGCTTTGTCTAACGTTACTCCTTAATTACCTGCATCGCTTCTTCAAGAATTCTTTTTGCATGCTCTTCGTCATCGCTGTCTACGATGATTCTTAGGAGGTTAGCTTCTGTTTTTGAGGCACGTGCCCAAAGAAAGGTGTTTTCGTTGATATGGATTTTTAGTCCACCGCTTAGATCTCCTGTTTCTTTTATGGGATGAGATTTCCAATGTTTTTTTAGTTTGTCTTTTAGCTGGATGGGATGTTCGTTAGTTACTTTTTCTTGTAGGGTGTAGTAGTTTGGAATTTTTTCTATGAGGTTTTCTAGGGTTGTGTTGTTTTTTGCTAGGATTTCTATTAGTTTTAGGAGGGTTGTTATTCCGTCTCTGCTGGTTGCAGGAGGCAGGATGATACCCCCGTTGCTTCCCTCTCCGCCTAGGATTGCTTGATGTTTTTTCATGGCTTCCACCACATTGATTTCGCCTACTTCTACTTCAATGTGATGTGCTTTATGTTTTTGCGCTATATCTCTGACTACTTGAGAGGTTGCGTCATTGGTGATGATAGTTGAGTTTTCTGTTAGCATATCATCTGCAATGATTGCTAGGAGGTGGTTGCCGTTGACTACTGTTGCGTCTTTTAACAAGATTTCAACACGATCTGCATCACAATCTAGGCCTGCTAGGAAGTTATTGTTTTGAATGTGTTCTTGTAGTGGTTCAAGTGACTCTTTGTTCGGTTCAATTGTTCTCCTGAATTGACCTTGTTCATCATTTATGAAATTGAAGCAGTTTAATTCAAAGTGTTGTGCAATTTCTTTTAGGTGAATTCCACATCCACCATTGGGATCTACAAGGATGGTGCCTTTGAATGATTTTATGATGTCTAGGTTGAGGTGATCCTGGATGTGAGAGATGTAGGAGGTTAGGGCTGATTCGTGTTCATCGTGAATAACGGGACTAATCTCTTTTGGATGTTGGTCTTTGGAGAGCTCTATTAGCTGTTTCATGTCATTGGGATGGAGAATTGAGCCTTCATTTGAGAGAAATTTAAATCCATTGAATTCTGGCTCGTTGTGGGATGCTGTAATCATGATTCCTGCGGTTGCTTTAAAGTTTCTTACTGCTGATTGTGCTGCTGCTACGGGTAAGGTGCCTATATCGATGATATTGGGTATTATTTTTGCTAAAGTTGCTTTGATTTCTTTGCTACTCGGTCTGGGATCCATGCTGATTACTACTTGAGGACTTGGATTTACTTGCTTTAAGAGTGTTAGAAATGCCGCTGCATAGTTTTTGGTTATTTCTTGAGTTAAATCTGTATTGTAGACTCCTCGAATGCCGGAAAAAGATTCAATTAGCATGGGTCTGCTAGGTGGAGTTCTTTTTTTAAAGGTTTAGTTAGAAACTCTGCTTTCTTGACAATGCCGAGGCACGGTGGAATTATGAGATTCTCAAGAATCCCCTCCCCCTCCATGGGCGTCGGTATTCTTTAGGGTCGTAATTGAGAAAAGCTTTTATACCTCGAGTATGGGGTAAAGTCTATGGCTGAAGGTGGTTCGCAGATGTCTCCTGAACAGGTGGAGGAGATGCAGGAAAAAATTAAGAACATGTCTCATGAGGAATTGAGGGAGTTTCAAAAACAGCAGTGTATCTTTTGTCATATTATTTCTGGGAAGGTTCAATCACGTAAAATTTATGAGGATGAGAATGTATTAGCTATTCTTGATATTAATCCTGCTAATCCGGGGCATGTGTTGGTCTTGCCGAAAGAACACTATGCGATTATGCCGCAGCTTTCTAATGAGGAGATTTCTCATGTGTTTATGATTGTTAAAACTATTTCAAATGCTTGTCTGCGGGCTTTGGGAGTTACTGGAACTAATATTATTGTTCAGAATGGGGTTGCGGCTGGGCAGAAGGCTCAGCACTTTATGGTGCATGTAATACCTTGTCAGGATGGAGATGGTTTGAGGTTTGAGGTTCCTCAAAGGCAGATGAAAGAGGATGATTTAGAGAAAGTGCGTAAGCAGATAGCCACCCATATGGGGAAGAAAAGCGAGGATTCTGGATTGCAGGCCGCTAGTAAGAAATATGTTAAGGTGGAGAAACCTGCTGCGAAAGTGCAAGAGCCGCCTGAAATTGTTTTTCCTCGTGAGAAGGAGTTGCCCTCGCAACCAGTTGAGGTTGCTGAGTCGGAAACGGTGGAAGATCCTGATGAAGAGGTCGAGGATTTGGAGGAGGATTCTGGGGATGATGAGGATGATGATAGAGGGAGAGGGGGGGTGAATCTCGATGATATATCGAAGATTTTAGGCAATGGTTAAGAATCAATGTGTTATTTGTGATATTATTGCAGGCAAAGTGCCTGCTCATGCTGTGTATGAGGATGATGACCTCTTAGGTATTTTAGATATTAACGGAGCTGCACCGGGTCACGTGTTTATTATTCCTAAACAACATATCCCTATTCTAGAACAGGTTCCTAATCATATTGTGGGTAAGATGTTTAACGTTGCAAACCGTATTAGTTCTGCTATTTTTGATACGCTGAAAGTACAGGGCACTAACATTTTCATAACGAATGGGGTAAGTGCTGGGCAGAAGGTTGCTCATATGATGGTGCAGATTATTCCGCGCGCTCAAGGAGATAGAATTACTCTTGAATGGCCTCCTAAGCAGTTAGACGAGGAGGAAATGTCTACGATTGAATTGAAATTGAAGGAAGAGGTTTCGAAGATTGGTTTTGGAAGTTCTGAAAGTAGTGCTCCTACAGCTCGTGTTGCTGCTCCTGCTGCAGTAGTTAATCCTGAAGCAGAGATTGAGGGCGAGGATAATTATCTTTTGAAGCAGTTAGAGAGGATACCTTAATAAAGAGATTTTCGTTCTTTTTGATTATGATAGTACCCGGAAGAGTAGATTTTGCTGATCCCTTCCTAAAGCTTATTTTGGACAAGGCTACGGCAACTCGGTATGAAGTAGAATGAACGTCATCAAGATTCCGTTTAGTGCTGGTGGTTTAGGTAAAACTAAAGGTGTTGAGGAGGGTCCGGATGCTATTATTGCTGCTACCAAAGATTTCTTCTCTACAGAGGATGATTGTGTTCCTTCATTTGAGGTATCTAGTGTTTCTGTTGATCAGTCTAACTTAGAATCTACAAATGAGCGAATTGTTGCTAAGGCTGAATCAGTTATGAAGGAAACGGATGGTGCTGTTTTTTTGGGTGGGGATCATTCGATTACGTATTCTTTGGTGAAGGCGTTTGCATCTGTTCATACTACTAATCCTGGAATTGTTATTTTTGATGCTCATGCGGATGCCTGTACTGATTTTAGTCCTCCTACTCATGAAGATTTGTTATTAGCTTTGGTTAAGGAGAATATTATCTCTAGTGCTACTATTATTTTGGTTGGAATTCGCAATTTGCATCCCGATGAATTGGAGTTTTTGCAGAGGCACAAAATTACTTATTATACAATGAAGGACATTGCAAATGAGGGTAAGGAAGAAATTATCGATGCGGTGATGGCAAAGGCTAAAGATTTTGGTTCACTCTATGTTTCATTTGATATTGATGTTTTGGATCCTGCGTTTGCTCCTGGAACTGGATATTTAGAGCCAGGCGGACTATCCACTAGAGAATTGTTGTTCTTTGTTCATAAACTTCGTAATCTCTCTAACTGGAAAGCATCCGACATCGTCGAAGTCAATCCCTCAAAGGATGTGCGGGATTTGACTGCAACTGCTGCTGCTAAACTGCTGGTTGAGCTTAGTTCAAATACTATTAAGAACGAAGTTCAATAAAAGTAAAAGAAGAGAGGGCAATCTGCTACTGTATTACCATCAATAGATATTTCATTCTTACCGCTTTGTTTTACTTCCCATCCTAGATCCCCATGGGTTTGATCTCTTCTAGAATATGATCTTACTATCTCTTCAGTTGGAGCTAGATCGTTTATTGCTGCAACTAGAAGTCCTCCCCATGGTTTAGATAACTCGTACAGTTGATTGTGATTTAATTTTCCAATTCTTCCATTTCCGCCGTTAATTCCTATTCCTGGTTTTATTTTATAAACTGAGCCTGCCATCATTGTACATCCCCTCCAAAGGCTTTTTAATGATTCAGGGAGAGTTCATATAAATAGATTATTCTGATTGAGTAGTAAGATTATTCTGATTGAGTAGTAAGATTATTCTGATTGAGTAGTAAGATTATTCTGATTGAGTAGTAAGATTATTCTGATTGAGTAGTATTAACATTTATATAGAATTGGACGAATCTTCTTAGGATGGGCCTGTAGCATAACCTGGATAGTGCGGTCGGCTTCGGATTATATCTAGCAGATACCGATTGATCGGGGTTCAAATCCTCGCAGGCTCATTTTATTTTTTGCTTAATCAGGTCATATTTCTTAGAATTCCGGTTATTAATAGGGTATCTACATCGAGGCCATTTATTTGTGTCCCTTCTACAAAACTGGGAAGGGCTAGTTCTATGTCTGCTCGATTGATTGATGTATCTTTGTTGATATCGTAGATGAGGAGTGCTTGATGCTGCTGTTTCTTTTGAAGTTCGTCTGCATGGAGGTTTGCTATATCATCATCTGTTAATTGACGACTCCACATTTTGAATTCGTCTAGAATTCCGTTGAATGAGAGGTGTTCTGGACCGTAGTATTCTCCCCACCCTGCGATGTAGGCAGTTGTTGTTGTTAATCTGCCCCCAGTATTTCCTTTTTTTTGTACAAGGTTTTGTTTTATTCCGTCAATATAGATTGCTGATGCTCCTGCATTTCCACTTGCAAACAGGGCAGTTACATGGGCCCATCTTTTTTCTATTCCCACAAGAGATATTCCTTTGAGATCTCCTCCTGCGGTGTTAAATCCGAAGTTGCCTCCGCTTATGAATAAGTCAAAGTTTCCGAAACCGAAGGGCATGTAGGAACTAGGTCCATCAGCATACATCCAGAAGCTTACTGTGGTTACAGCTCCAGATGTTGTTTGGATGGGGAGGTTAGTGAGCTTTATTTTTTTGTGGCCGTCGGTTTTGATTACCTGGATGCCATTGCCTATTACTCCGGGTACGCTTATCCCACATATTGCAGGACATTGACCGTTATTGTTTAGGCCACTTTGATCTACGAACGGATTATTTGGATTATCGAAAGGGATGTCTACTACTAGATTTTCTACAACGCCTGCGTGGGCTAGTGATGTTAATAACATTGTGATGAGTATAAGGATAATTTTCTTCATTTTCTTTCTTTCTTTCTATTCTATTTAAACTTTGTCAAAAGCAAACCTTTTATAGTATGAGTTCCGGAGTTGCTGTATGGACCAAGATGTTAAAAAATACTTTGTGTATTTGATTGCCGCTATTGTTGTTGTTGGTCTATTGAATTTTGGTGCTTTGCAGATGCTTAAGACTCAGACTAATGGTAAATTGAATACGGTTGAGAATAATTTAGCTAACCAGATTAGTAGTGTCGATGCTACGGTTCATGATGTTAAGCGTAATATTACTATGGAGAATCGGGTTCAGGATGCTCAGATTGATAATATTCAGAAGGACACGAATAAGGCTATTATTACGTTGACTTCGATTGTTTCTGAGATTCAAGAGGAGAGTTCTGCTCAGTTAGAGAAATTGCAACAGGATTTGGCTAGTGTTTCGGCAAATTCTAAGGATTTTTCAGCAATTGTAGAGCAGGTTTTGCCTGGAGTTGTAAGTGTACAAACCGATGTTGGATTGGGAAGTGGAGCTATTATCTCTAAGGATGGTTACATTGTTACGAATCAGCACGTTATTGCAGGTGCAAACGCTATGCGTATTGTTAAGGCGAATGGCGATGCGTTTTCAGCAAGGATTGTAGGTGTTAATGCAGGTAAGGATGTTGCAGTACTCAAGATTTCTGGCACTCATGAGGAGTTGTGGTTTGCTGCTAAAAATACAATTAGAGTTGGTGAGAAAGTTATTGCGCTGGGAAGTCCCGGCGGTTTGGATTTTACGGTAACTCAAGGTATTGTTTCTGCTGTCGGTCGGGAATTTAATGGTAATACATATGTGCAGACAGATGTTCCTATTAATCCCGGTAATTCGGGCGGTCCGTTGATTAATACTGATGGTAGGATTATTGGGTTGAATAACTTTAAGATTGCTGGTTTTGATGGTGTTGGGTTTGCAATTGAATCGGATACGGTTGAATCGATTGCGGATGCGTTTATCCAGGCTGACCAGGCTGCTCAATCTAGTTAAGGGAAATTTTTATAAGTGGAAGTGCGTTCTTTTGTGATATGGGTCTTGAAAGATGGTTTGCTAACATTGGAAGGAAGTGCGTTCTTGAGGAGAAGGTAACGCTCTCTTCTGCAAAGCAGAAAATTATTGCTGCTAAACAGTTGGGGATTGATGGCACTATCGAGGTTTCTAATCATGGAAATGGAAAGACAAGTAATTATAGTGGTATGGCCCAGTTGGGCACCTATTTAATTCAACATTTTGAGGGACCTAAACAGAATCATGTTTCTGGCAATCACCAAGTCTACAGGGGCAGCGGTTATGATCGACATTATTTTGATATGGATTATAGCGAAGAATCTGGATTGCGAGGAGACTTCACACCGATCACTATCGCATGTCTGACCAAGACTCCGGAAAGGACGACAGGGGTTGTCGCAAGGAAGTGATTTGGTCTATAATAACATTTATAAATTGGGTAAAATCCCAAATACTAGGATTATACGGAGGTTATTACAATGACACAATGGGTATATAGTTTTGATGAAGGAAGCAAGGAGATGAAAAAACATCTCGGCGGCAAGGGAGCTAATTTGGCGGAGATGACTAAGCTTGGCATTCCGGTTCCACAAGGATTTACACTTACTACTGATGCATGTGCTGAATATTACAAATTAGAGCGTAAGTATTCTGAAGAGATGCTTACACAGATGGAGGAGAAGCTTCAAAAATTAGAGAGTGAGACTGGCGCTAAACTCGGAGACGCTAAAAACCCATTGCTTGTTTCTGTTAGAAGTGGGGCAGTTGTTTCTATGCCTGGAATGATGGATACAGTTCTTAATTTAGGATTAAATGATGTTTCGGTTGTTGGCCTTGCTAAAAAAACGGGTAACGAACGATTTGCGTATGATTCTTACAGACGATTCATCAATATGTTTGGAAATGTGGTCATGAATGTTGATCACGAGCATTTTGAGGCTGAGATTCAGAAGGCTAAGGATGCTAAAGGAGTTGAACTTGATACTGATTTAGATGCCTCTGATTTGAAGCAGTTATGTGAGGCTTACAAGGCCGCTGTTCAGAAAGGTGCTGGGAAAATGTTTCCGGAAGATCCTCGTGAGCAGTTGAAAATGGCTGTCGATGCTGTTTTTGGTTCTTGGAATAACAAGAGAGCTATTACCTACAGAAGATTGAACAATATCGTTGGATTAATTGGAACTGCGGTTAACGTGCAGGCGATGGTGTTTGGTAATATGGGCGATACTTCGGGAACTGGAGTGTTGTTTACAAGAAATCCTAGTACAGGAGAGAATAAACTGTATGGAGAATATTTGATGAACGCTCAGGGTGAAGACGTTGTAGCGGGAATTCGAACTCCAGAAGATATTGATCATTTGCAGCAGCAGAATAAGGAAGTATATGATGAGCTTGTTGCAATTTACTTGAAGTGTGAAGCGCACTACAAGGAGATGCAGGATATGGAATTTACTATTCAGGAAGGTAAGTTATACATTTTACAGACACGAACTGGTAAGAGAACTGCACATGCAGCCGTTAGAATTGCGGTTGAGATGGTTACTGAAGGTTTGATTGATGAAAAGGAAGCTGTTAGACGTGTGGATGCTGGGTCATTAGATCAGTTATTGCACAAGGGTCTTGATCTTGAAAAGAAAAAGGAAGCTAAGGTATTGGGCAAGGGTTTACCTGCTTCACCTGGCGCTGCTGTTGGAAAAGTAGTTTTTCATGCTGAGGATGCTACTGCTTTACATGAAAAGGGAGAACCTGTTATTTTGGTTCGAGTTGAGACATCGCCTGAAGATATTGAGGGAATGCACGTTGCTCAAGGTATTTTAACTTCTCGTGGTGGAATGACTTCGCACGCTGCTGTTGTTGCTCGAGGAATGGGTACTTCGTGCGTTGCAGGTTGTTCTGATGTTAAGATTGATGAGGCTGGTAAGCAATTTACCGCTAAAGGTGAAACTATCAAGGAGGGTGACTTTATCACGCTTGATGGTAGCACTGGAGAGGTTATTCTTGGTAAGGTAGCTGTTGTTGATCCTGTTTTGAGTGGAGATTTTTCTACACTGATGAAATGGGCTGATGGTTTTAGAAAGATTGAGGTTCATACGAACGCTGATACACCTGCAGATGCACTTAAAGCATTAGAATTTGGTGCTGAAGGTATTGGACTTTGCAGAACTGAACATATGTTCTTTGAGGGTGAGCGAATTAAGGCTGTGCGAGAGATGATTCTTGCTGAAGATTTAGAGGGCCGTAAAAAGGCACTTGCTAAGATTGCTCCTATGCAGAAGGCTGACTTTAAGGAAATCTTTACTGCAATGGGTGACAAACCGGTTATTATTAGATTATTAGATCCGCCACTTCACGAGTTCTTGCCAAAGGAAGAAAAGGGTATTTCGGAAATGGCAGGAGAATTAGGTGTTAGTGTTGAAAAGGTAAAGGAGACTATCGATGATTTGCACGAATTTAATCCTATGTTGGGATTTAGAGGATGTAGATTAGGGATTACCTATCCTGAAATTACACGAATGCAGGCTCGAGCAATTTTGGAAGCTGGCAAAGAGGTTTCTGGAAGTATTCCTAAGTTAGAAATTCCTCTAGTTGGAAATGTTAAGGAATATTTGATTGCTGAAGCTGTTATTTTAGAGGTTGCTTCTTCATTAGGACTTGAACGTAAGAAGGATTATGAAATTGGTACAATGATCGAGGTACCTCGAGCTGCTTTAACTGCTGACGAAATTGCTACACATGTTGATTTCATGAGTTTTGGAACTAATGATTTGACCCAGATGTGTTGTGGCTTTAGTCGTGATGATGCAGGTAAGTTTTTGGGTAAGTATGTTGAAGCAGGTATTTACGAGCGCGATCCTTTCCAAAGTATTGATCAGACTGGCGTAGGTAAACTTATGGAGATTTGTATAGTCAATGCTCGAAAAGTTAATAATGATATGGAGATTGGCATATGTGGAGAGCACGGTGGCGATCCTGAATCTGTTAAATTTTGCCACCGCATTGGTCTAAATAATGTCAGCTGTAGTCCATTTAGAGTGCCTATTGCTCGATTGGCTGCTGCTCAGGCTGCACTAGAAGATGAGTGAAGAAAAAACACTAATGATTTCGGTACCTCAAGGGGTTTTGGAGAGATTCCAACTTTATTGTGCTGAGCATGGATGTACTCCTTCTTACCGAGTATTGCAGTTAATTGAGAAGGATATGGGCGTTGGTCCGGAACCTGCTTTGGTTGAGAATCCTGAATTACAAAAGGTTGCTATGGCTACAGATAGTACTTCTTCGGACCCTAAAATGGTTCGTTCTGGAGAAGTTGTTCCTACGATTAATCAGTTGAGAGAGCGTAAAAGTAATACGAGAGAGTAAGCTTCGGTTATTGAGTGCATTTTCTTTCCACCAGCGGAAAGTACTGGCAGAAAAGTATGTGCATAGCATAGTCACTAGCGTTCGTAGGTTGCTAAAGCAACCATCTTCGAAATTCCTGAGATTATCCCTCGAAGGTGCTGCGTCCCCGGAGGGGGCGACCCCTCGCAACGCACCTGCTTTTGAAGGTGAAAGAATTTCGACCTTAGGATGCTATGCACATACGCAGAAAACAAACGTTTTTATAGGGGTAGTTCTTAGGTGAGTATATGAAAGTAACTTCGTGTATTTTATTGCTTGTTGCTCTTTTTGCAGTTGGATGTAGTTCTGTTGAGCAGGTTGAAGAAACTGATTTGATTCCTGATGAGGTTGATGATGTAGAGGTTGCAGTTGATGATGTAGAGGTTGATGAATCTCCTGTTGAAAGTGTTCTTTCTGATGAGGTTGCTGGATTATTAGAAAAGAGTTTGAAATTGAAAAGTTATTCTTATTCGTATGATGCTCCGGGAAGTTCAACTATTCCTATTATTGATGTAAAGGGTAAAAACATTAAGATTGCATATTCTGAAGTTAATGTTGATGATAGGGATGCATTTTATCACCTTATTTACATTGATACTGAGGCTGAGACCGCAGTAGCATATTGTACACGTAATTCTGATTGTAATGGTAAGGTAGGCAAAACTAAGGATTTAGTGTATGCTGATGTAGTGCCTGTCACTCCGGTTGATTGGTTGCAACAGGTAACAACTTCTACTAAATTAGGTGAGAGGAGAGTTGAGGATAGAGATACTTTAATTTTAGATACAAACATCGGTGCCTTGTTTGTAGAATCTTATTACGGATTCTTGTATCAAATTGAGAAGGATGGGGAGAGGTGGGTCTTTAGCGATGCTTCATTCAACTCAGTAAAGGATTCTGAGGTTCTTCCTTGAGGGTATACTATGGTTAAGAAAAAAGTTGTAAAGAAAAGTTCATTTTCGTTAAGAGATACTATTACCGCGGTAGGTGATGTTTTTACTGTTATTAAGGCAAATAAGAGCTTGTTAACTGATCTTATCATGCATCCGATTGAGACGGTTAAGAAGGATATTCATTTAATGCTTGCTTCTGGTTTGTTTTTAGCGATGGGGATGTTATTTCTTCTTTTTGCTTTAGCTCAGTATTTGGTTGAGGCTGGGCTCTTAACATTAACATCTGCTTATGGGTTGATGGGTATTGTTTTGGTCGTTCTTGGGTTCTTGATGCAGGTAGTTCGGAAGGGTTGACGAGAACACAATCAAAGTACTTGACTATTGGCAATAACTATCCCCCAAAGTAGGACGTTTAGGGATTTCAATAAGAGCGCTCTCGA
>JAQBWB010000077.1 GCA_027623355.1 Nanobdellota archaeon
CATACGCTCATCTGCAAAACCTAACTTTTCTAGTAACGACATACCCACTATAAATGAAGATTCCTATAAAAACCTTACTCTGGAGGATGATTTTTAAAACGAATAGGTACTCCCCCGATATCCTTTTTACACCCCTCATCCAAGAGGGTATTGAGAGTATATCCCATCGTCGGGTCAGCGCCAACCGGAAAAATCCACACAATCAAGGGGTCTGAACGAATCCGAAACTTTCCAGTACTTCCCGCCTTAACATCTAATAGCATACCATCCTCTAAATCAGGAACACATCGTTTAGGGATTCTTTCAATATAAATGAAATTATTTTTAGAATCATCCTTTCGTTCTAACAACAAATTCACAACCGTCTTTGTTTCACCAGGAACCTCCTCAATAACACGAGTAATTGTTAAATCATTAGTCTCAGTGACAAAAACACCCAGCTGCGGATTAAAAAGATCACTAACCGTATCATCTGCTGGTGGCGTATCACCAGAACCCACAACAGTATCCCCATTTTCCAACTCAAAGCTATTACCTTCTCCCATTGCCTCTGCCAAGATACTCTCATCAATTCCAGGTTCAATAACCTTAATCAACGGATTACAATCAAACTGCGGACCAGAAGGACTCACATTAACCGCAGCACCATTGCCTGTAAAACGAACCTTAATTTTTCCAGAACGAACCTTCAAACAACGATAATAAGGAAATCCTAACTGTAGATTAGTAACCTCTACACGTTCCACCACTTTAGAACCTGAATAAAAAAATACATTTTTACCCGTTTGAGAAATAATCTCCTCGGAAATAATAGGGAAAGGTTCAATAATAAGCATCTGTTGTGGACTTAACACATCAATAGCCTGATCCACAAAGTACACCCTATCAGCACCACAACTAACTGAATATTCCTTCTCTACGACCGAACCCTGCTCATAAGAAATCTCCTCAGCATCCGCCTGCAAACGCTGTACTAATAATGTAGTCTCCGCAGCACAACTCGTCTCCTTAATATCGCTAAGCGAAGTCATCCCAAAATAAAACATCAAAACTAAAACAACAACAGCTACAAAATAAAACAACCAGTTTGATGTAAAATCCCCTCGTTTCTGCATACTCTATCATAGAAAACAGACTTTATTAAGCTTTCTCTACAATAACCTTATAAAGTTTCTAACTTTAAGAAAGCCATGATTAAAGAAGCGTTCAAGAACAGTTTCCAAACAATAAAAAAAGATAAATCAAGGTTCACAACACTAGTAGTCATCCAACTCCTCTTCCTTTTTACTATCTCTATAGCAGCATTTTTCACAATAGTTCCAGCGATTGAAGAAGGTAAAGAAGGAATGGCCGTCTATGATCAAATTGCAATACAAAATCAAGAACAACCTCAACTTCAGCAAGAAGACGCAGCAAAAATCTACAGAAGTTTTCAAAACATGCTAACCTATCTCAAAAGAGGAGGCATAGCAATAGCACTAGCCTTCATCTTCATCAATGGATTTGCATGGTTAATAGCACAATCAATGATAAGAAAAATATCTCTAAAAAGCTACATCAATATTGTAATCATAAGTACACTTACCACATTAATCATCCAACAACTCATCGCCAGCTATCTAAAATCTGCATTAACCGGTATCACAGATCAACAATATCTTCCTACAGGAGTCTCAATAGCCGTAATCGCAATCATCTCATTCTTCAGCTACACCGGATTCGCAACAACCCATCACAACATTGGACAGCTACCAAAGAAAATGCTCTCTCTAATCATCAACCAAGGACATCTACTAGTACTCTTTTTCCTAATCAACTTAATCCTACTAACGATACCGCTCTATTTCTTTATGAGCACCGTAGAAGGCTATCTTGCAGTACCGCTAATAGCAATCTTCATAGCTCTAGGCGTAAGTGCATATACCAAAGTCCTTTGGCTTTCTGCAATTAAATCGTAATCAGTACTGACCCCAATTGAGGCAGATGAGCTTGCTCATAATACGGCCGTGCCTCAGTACCGAATAAGAATTAAAGAACCTATTCTCCACCGTCAGAAGAGCCTTCACCAGATTCATCAGCTGAACCTTCAGAATCTTCAACAGCATCCTCAAGAGAATCCGTTTCCGAAGAATAATAATGCTCAATAACCTTGCTAGCAACATATTCAGCAGCAGCTTCCTCAGTCATCTCACTAGTCTCCTCAACAGCTTCAGAGACTAGATCCTCAAGTTCAGAAGACTTGTTAGCACTTTTTCGAAAAGCAGCACGAGCATACGTAACAGGAGCAAGCAACGTATCAATATGTTTCATCCACGCCATACGAGTGTATTTAGCCTTAACAACAGGGTCGGTAGTATGTTCAGCCAATCGGGTATAAATCGCAGTAACATCCTTCTTAGTAGCAACCTCTTCCGGAATAACACCTAATCTACCAAAAATCAGAGCCAATTGATCATATGACTTCCTAAAGTTATGCCCTAACTCCTCAGCAATCGTCAACTCTTTCTTCTCGTTAGCCGTCAAACCAAAGTACTTACCATGCTTTTCAGCATCTTTAAAGAAGTTAGGATTAGCATACAACGTAATCTTCCCATCACGATTTCGTCCAATAGTAGCGAATGCACTATCTCCAATATAACCAATCGCCAAGTTATCAATATCCTCAATCGACATCCCTTTAGCATCAAAATGCTCCTTCATAGCCTCACCAGCATCTGAGCGCAGGTAGTTAATAACATCCTCTCTCAACTGATGCATCTTAGAAAGATACGGACCCATATCTCGCATATTGACATCTAAAGTACCTTGAGTAATAGTAATTCCATTAATAGGGGCGCCAGCAATCTCATAGACTCCCTGAACTGGGATCTTCATACCAACAGATGTTCTTTGCGCAACTACATCATGAATGCCATCTGTCGCCAACCAATCATCCATATCCAACTTGCTCTGATCGCGAAGATGCATCTTACCATACTGAGAAAATCCACCCGTTGCCTTATCTACAGCAAACTCTCCATGACCATAGGTCGCAGGCAGAATAGTACTCCCATCTATATTATGATACTGAGCCCCAATTTTAACCATAAACCACTAGACAGTAGTAACTATATATAAATGTTACGGAAATAACACTACCAAAAAGAAATTAAGAGATGTGCAAAGAAGAATAGAACTAAATCCTATTTTTGGTTTCCTGTTTAGTACGATATGCTGTTGTCGCGGTGTCTCCCAAAAATTGCTGGGCTTGCTCACGACTCTTAAACTCCGTAAGAGGTCGTGCCTTGCTATACGGTCTGTGATGCTCTTCAATCATTTCAAAGAACCTCTTATGAGTCCCCTTATGAGTCCCTTTACCTGCATAACCAACCTCAAATCCTTCATCGTTGATCAAAGGAGCAGCCGCCTGTTGAACTTCAAGACCAGCTCGGCTGTTTGCCAAATCTAAGAGTAATCTACTTACCTCATCCGAATCGTACTTTTCATCTACAGCTTTTTGTGGTAATCTTTGCTTCAGAGCATTCAAATCAGCAACCCCGTAATTGTCCCTTAAGTGACTGTTAATTTTTGCTATCTCCTCAGCACTAAAATCATCTACATTGCTCTTACCTTTAGTCTCAATGTTCGCACCGGACGCAAAATGCCGAGCCATACTAGCCATTAAAGAATCTTGAAACATATGATCGGTCCCAACTCCATCCTTCAAATTGGTATGATAACCCGTCACAGTATCAAAATAATTATCAAGAAGTGCACCAATTCTCAAATAATGTTTAGAATAATCAACGTTCCTCCCCTCATC
>JAQBWB010000078.1 GCA_027623355.1 Nanobdellota archaeon
TTACATGAAATCTAATTCATCAGAAGTTACTACGGTTTCGGTTGGTGTGAATTTGAATTGTGATTGCTTCTTTTTGGGCTCGGTAGCTTCGGGTTGAGATATCTTTAGATTTGTTGCATCCGGATTTAATTCTAGGCCTTTATTGAAATTGAGGTTACCGCAATTCATACAGGTGAAGTAGGGGCCGAACTTTCCCTGTCTTAAGTCTAGATAATCGCCGCACATACACTTGCAATCGTTTAGCGATGTTGTGTTATGCTCTACACAGACTGGAATTCCTTGTTCGTTTTGAGTAATTGATTGTTTTCCACAGAAAGGGCAATTGTTTACCTTGGATTGACCATATTTTTTTGGGATGCGCATATGTTTATGCTATGTGGTGCTATTTATTGATTGTGGTTTGAAGATGGAGCGTAGCCAGGTGAAGAATTTTTTGATTGAGTTTTTGGTTGGTTGAGAGGTAGTATTTACTAGGGTTAGAGAGTGGGTGGTGGCATCTTTTTGATCTGCTAGCGTTATTGTAGGTATCTTGGCATTTATTACTGGAATATTTTCGGTTCTTTTGAGGATGGTTAGATCTCCATCTCTTTTTGTGCTTAGCACTGTTTTGAACTCAATACTTGATTTATCGTAGTCTTCGGGAACGGTGACTGAGTAGGCGTATACATCGAGCTCTTGGTTTGGTTGCAACAGCGCTATTCCCTTCGTTACTTCGCCTACCAAGGAGGATCTTACCTCTTTTGGGAAAATATCTGAGATGTCGATGTTCTCTATCGCTGAATCGAGTTTGTTTTTTATTTTTACGTTTATGGATACGGTGTCTCCTAACAAGAGCTCTTTTTTGTCAACTGTCCTTAGTATTTGGATGACTTGAGGGGTTGGTTTGAGAAGAGTAGATACTTTTTTTTCGAATGTTTTGTCTTTGCCTGATGCGGTAGTGTAGCTCCCAATAAGTTCGATGGTGAAGGTTTGGGGTGTGTCTGTATAGGGCGCGATAAGTTTCTTATCAAAAAGTTCGTAGGTGCTTTTTGCATCTATCTTTTTGTTTCGGCTCATTGCATCTATTAAGTCGCTTTTGACGTTGAGGGTTATTCCTGCTATAGATTCTTTTCCTACGTTTTTTGCTGCGATGTAGATCTCGTAGGGTGCATTTGATTCTATTTCTGGGGGTAGATTAATGAGGGGGATGATGTCTGATAATCCTATGCTGATTTCTTTTTCTAGATGTTCTTTAAAGGGTTTGTTTGCTACTACTAGGTCTGCATCTAGCTCGAGTGTTACGGTTCCTACCTTAGAGGATGCCAGCTGGATGATGAAGTTTTTTTGTTCTTCTTTTTCGAGTGTTCCTTTGAAAGTTAGGATATTGCCGTCTTGTTTAAGCGAGCTTGGTGCCTTTTTGATGTTCATCTTTGAGGGTATGAATATTTTTAGTTGAGTTACTTCGAGGTTACTTGATTCGTCTTTGTTGGTGAGGGTTATATTGTAGTTGATGAGTTCGTTCTTTTCGGCAGCTTCGGGAGACAGAGAATGTGTTATTGAATAGGGAGCGAGTACCTCGATTAGAATTGTTTTTGAGAATTTTTTCTTTTTTTTACCGTCGAATTCGTAGGTTACTTCGGCTATCGAATTGAAGGTATCTATTTCTATAGGAGTTACGGTGTAGCTGATTTTTTTTTCCTCTCCTGGATTTAAGTTACCGGTCCAGTCTGAACCTGATTTCTTGAACTTGGAGGTGTAGAGGTCCTCATAGTTTACATTGGATGCGCGTTTGTCTCCGCTGTTGGTTACTGTTGTGGTGATTTCTATTTTTTCGTTGAGGAGTGGCTTTTTTGTGGAGAATTCTCTTGTTATTTTGATGTCTGGCTGTAGGGAATCTATTTTGAGCTTTACCTGAATGAGGTTTGCTTCTAGGAAACAGTACTCGATTGATTCATGTATCTCACACTCTCCTGCATCTAGTAATCCTCCTAGTCCGTCCATCTTGAGAATAAGTTTTTCTTTTGAATCTAGATATTGTACTGAGAATTCGTGATCGGCTAGTTCGAAAGTTGAGGGATGATCTACCCAATCATCTAAAACAGTTACTGCTGAAACGGTCGGTATGAGTAGGAGTGCTATCAACAAGTATTTCATAGTAGGGTATAGATATTTTTCTTATATAAAGATAGTGGGATTATTAAAGCTACAGAGGTTCTTTTGATTATGGCTGATGAACCGCTCGAGGAGATCGTTGCTAAAGAAAGAGGTAGAACTCGTCGGATAGTAGACTTTGGTAAGAGGAATGCTATTCGGCTTTATAGATTTGGTAAACGAAATGTGGACTATGCACTTTCTGATGGTATTGGCATACGTGCTGGATGGGGCGGTGCCTTGCTTGCTACCGAGGCAATGATTATGTTGATGCCCCTGACTGGCAGAATGTCGCTTTGACCACCGTTTTTAAATCTGGAGGATTCATTCTTGGGAAAGTTTTTAGCCAGAAAGATCATAACATGGAGGTGTTCCAATCTTCTATTGGAATTACTGTGGTTAAATCTGGAGTTGATGCAGGTTTGCATTATCTGGTAAGGGATGCAACGGATCTTGGCTCGACCTGGTCTTTTTTTGTTTCTTATGGCTTCACAGGGTTAAATAGCAACAGGGATTCGCTATGGTATAGATTATCGTAATACTGTGATGGAGTAGTATGTGCATAGCATAGTCACTAGCGTTCGTAGGCTGCTAAAGCAACCATCTTCGAAATTCTCGAAACTATCCATCGAAGGTGCTGCGTCCCCGGAGGGGGCGACCCCTCGCAACGCACCTGCTTTGGAAGGTGAAAGAATTTCGACCTTAGGATGCTATGCACATACATGAAGTAGATAGATATTTATAGTTGATTTTCTTGGTGATTTGTATGGATGCTAATCTGATTGCTTCTTTGGGTGTTGGTTTGTTGTTATTGGCGTTCTTTATGCACCTGTTTAGTTTTTGGAATCGAGAGGATAAGCGCTATATTTCTTTGAATGTGGTTGGTGCTGGGCTTGCTGGTTACGCATCGTATTCTATTGGTTTCATGCCGTTTGTTATTTTGAATTTTACTTGGGCGTTGGTTGGTTTGTATGGATTTTTTCACCATAGTAAGTAGCAAAACTTTCTTATAGTTTGATGTAATTGCTCTGTTATGATTAGTAAGGATACTCCTCAACCTAACATTCTCTCTTTGGCGCCCTCTTGTACGTGTGAGGGATGTAGTCATGGGTGTTCGATGGGTTCTGGTTTTTTGGCGGATAATGACCTTAAGCCGATGGCTGCATATCTTAAGGTATCTCTGGAGGAATTGAAGAAGAAGCACCTCGAGGAGGTTGAATTGTTTCATATCAAAAAGTTTCGTCCTAAGTTGGAACGGTTGAAGGGTAAGCCTTATGGTCCCTGTAGTTTTTTTAAGGGGGGCAGGTGTTCGGTGCATTCAGTTAAACCTTTACAGTGTAAGATTTCTATGGGTTGTAAGGAGTATGGTTGGGATTTGAACTTGTGGTTTATGTTAAATCATTTAGTTGGTGTGGATGATCCTGAAAGTGTTCGTCAATATGCCTCTTATTTGAAGTCTGGTGGTAAGACTATTGCCGGTGGAAAGCTAGAGGAATTGGTTCCGGATGCTGAACGGTTGAAAAAGATCCTTTCTTATGAGATTTTATAGTCAGGTTTTGTTTTGAGGGTGAAAGGTATGTGCATAGCATAGTCACTAGCGTTCGTAGGCTGCTAAAGCAACCATCTTCGAAATTCCTG